>JANLTE010000299.1:0-3385 GCA_031362785.1 Elusimicrobiota bacterium | reverse complement strand
CGTCCACTACGATTTTACCTTCGGGGTTGCGGAGGGCCAAAACGAGAGGCAGGTTGCCTTTTTGCGTTCGCATTTTACCCACGATGAACGCGCTGTTGCCGCGATAAAAAACGGGTTTGATGACTTCTATTTCGTCGAACTGCGAGGTGCCAAACCGCGCTACAAGCCGCTCTTCAATTCGCTCCGCTGTTTCGCGGGCATCATTTTCCATGTTTTCGAAACCGGCCGCGAATTCATATCGGTTTAAAATCTGTTGGATGAGGCTCGGGAGCGTCCCGCTATTTGGATAGGAGCGGTAAATGGGCTTTTCGCTTTGAATGCGCGGAGCGTCCAGCTCTTCGTCCAAATATTCGGCGGCCGGTTCGGTTCCGATAACGACCAATACTTTGCGCAGCGCCGAATTATAGAAGGTTTTCGCGAGTTCTTTGTCCTCCCTCAATTGAACGAGCGCTGTGTACCGCGATTTGGTGTCGGACCACAACGCTGTGTTGTTTTGCTGAGGTCCCAAAACTTCCCTGATCCGAGGAACCAGCGCGTCGATGATATTTTTATAGAGGTCGAGCCGTTCAAGCGCATCGTGGTGGGCGCCAGGCCAATCGCATTTTTCAAACCGGGTTCTGGCCCGAGAAGTGATTTCGGTAAATTTTACTTGATAGGCGTTAAACGCGTCGCACAGGAGCGCGGCGCAGTCGGCGGCGGGCGGTTGGGCGGGGCTCGAACTCATAGGTATGTCTTATCAGGAAAGCCTGAGTAAATCAAGAGGGTTTTATCGGGCTAAGAATATTATATTTGAACTTGAATTATTTTCGTTTCCCGTTACATTTAAAGGGCTACGCCATGTCGACAAACGATACGCCCTTGCCCAACAGTATCCGGTTTACGGAGTCGCTAACCCCCGAACAGCGCGACCTTCTTTCGAGCGCCGCCGTTCAATTTTTGGTTAAACTGGTCCGCGAGTTCGGTCCGAAGCGCGCCGAACTGCTGCGCAAGCGCACCGAACGGCAGATGCTGATCGACGACGGACACCGACCCGATTTTTTGATTGAAACCCGTAAAGTGCGTGAAAGCTCCTGGACCTGCGCGCCCATCCCCAAAGACCTGCTCGACCGCCGCGTTGAAATTACGGGACCCACCGATCGCAAAATGATCATCAACGCGTTAAATTCAGGCGCAAATGTTTTCATGGCTGATTTTGAAGACTCGAACTCCCCCACCTGGAAAAACATTATCCAGGGACAGCTGAATTTACGCGATACCGTGACCGGTAAAATAGAGTTTAAAAGTCCCGAGGGAAAAGAGTATAAGCTTAAAGATAAAATCGCGACTCTCATGGTGCGCCCGCGCGGCTGGCACCTGGAAGAAAAACACGTTATCGTCGAGGGCAAGCCGATTTCAGCGTCCATTTTCGATTTCGCCATTTTCTTTTTCCATAACGCCCGCGGTCTGCTTAAAAAAGGGTCGGGGCCTTATTTCTATCTGCCGAAAATGGAAAGCCATCTTGAAGCTCGGCTCTGGAACGACATCTTCGTGAGGGCTCAGGAAGAGCTTCGCGTTCCGCGCGGCTCCGTCCGTGCGACGGTCCTAATTGAAACGATCCTGGCAGCGTTTGAAATGGACGAGATTTTATACGAACTGCGCGAGCACTCTGCGGGCTTGAATTGCGGGCGGTGGGATTACATCTTCAGCTTCATCAAAAAATTCTGCGCCTATCCTCAATATGTTTTTCCCGATCGCGCGCAAGTGGGGATGACGACTCATTTCTTGAGGTCGTACTCCAAGCTCTTGATCCAAACCTGCCACAAGCGGAACATCCACGCGATGGGCGGGATGGCGGCGCAGATCCCGATTAAAAATAATCCCGTCGCCAACGAAGAGGCGCGCGGCAAGGTGCGGGCGGATAAGGAGCGCGAGGTGACCGATGGGCACGACGGGACCTGGGTGGCTCATCCGGATTTGGTAGGGGTGGCGAAAGAAGTATTTGATTTGCGCATGAAAGGTCCCCACCAAATTGATAAAAAATTAGCGGATTTTTCTGTGAAGGCGGACGATCTTTTAACGGTGCCCGAGGGACAAATTACCGAAGCGGGTCTGCGCGTCAACATTGACGTCGGCATTCAGTATTTGGAAGCGTGGCTGCGCGGGCAGGGTTGCGTGCCGATCTATAACTTGATGGAAGACGCGGCGACATCGGAAATTTCACGCGCCCAGGTGTGGCAGTGGATCCACAGGGGCGCGAAGCTCTCGGACGGGCGGATTGTGACCGCGGAACTTTATCGCGCATTGTTAAAAGAAAATCTCGATAAGATGAAAGCAGGTTTGGGAGAGGAAAAATATAAGCAGAGCAAATTTATGATGGCCAGCCTGCTGTTCGAGAAGATGGTGACGGCCGAACATTTTCCGCAGTTCTTAACTTTGGAAGCTTACGGAAAGCTTGAAGGATAACTCCATGAATGAAATTCAAAAAATTGCGAACGATTGGAAACGGAACTCGCGTTGGAGGGGGATCGTTCGAAATTACTCGCCGGCGGACGTTCTGCGGGTGAGGGGATCGGTTCGGATTGAACATACGCTCGCGCGGCGCGGCGCGGAACGATTTTGGAAGCTGCTGCATTCGGAACCGTACGTTCACGCGCTGGGAGCGCTAACGGGGAACCAGGCGGTGCAAATGGTTCAGGCTGGGCTCAAGGCCATATACTTGAGCGGATGGCAGGTGGCTGCCGACGCCAATAACGCGGGGCAGATGTATCCGGATCAGAGCCTGTATCCGGTGAGTTCGGTGCCGGAAAAAGTGCGGGCCATTAATCACGCGCTTGAGCGCGCCGATCAGGTGATGCATCTGGAAGGGCGCAAAAAAATCGATTGGTTCGCGCCGATCGTGGCCGACGCGGAAGCGGGGTTCGGCGGTGCGTTGAACGCCTACGAGCTCATGAAAGCGATGATTCAGGCGGGGGCGAGCGCGGTCCATTTTGAAGATCAGCTCGCGAGTGAAAAAAAGTGCGGACACATGGGCGGCAAAGTGCTCGTTCCGATCCAGGAATTTATTCGGAAGCTGCAGGCCGCGCGTCTCGCCGCGGACGTTCTGGGCGTGCCGACGCTGATCGTCGCGCGCACGGACGCCGACGGAGCCAAGCTTTTAACGAGCGACATTGACGATAGAGATAAACCTTTCATGACGGGCGCGCGGACCGCGGAAGGATTTTACCGGATTAACGCCGGTGTGGACTGCGCGATCGCGCGCGCGGTATCTTATGCGCCATACGCGGACTTGGTCTGGTGTGAAACTTCCAAGCCCGATATGGATGAGGCTCAAAGATTTGCGCAGGGCGTGCACAGGAAGTATCCCGGCAAGCTCCTCGCCTACAACTGTTCGCCGTCCTTCAACTGG
>JANLTE010000286.1:0-9269 GCA_031362785.1 Elusimicrobiota bacterium | reverse complement strand
CAAAATATGGAGTTGTTAAAATTGTGATCGACTATGCTTGAAAATATCGTTATTAAAGGTGCGCGGGCGCACAACCTCAAGAATGTTTCGCTGGAGATCCCGCGGAACAAGCTGGTAGTGGTGACCGGGCTTTCGGGGTCGGGCAAATCGTCGCTCGCTTTCGACACGCTCTATGCCGAAGGGCAGAGGCGCTATGTGGAGTCGCTCTCCGCCTACGCTCGGCAATTCCTCGAGATGATGGACAAGCCCGATGTGGACCTCATCACGGGGCTTTCGCCCGCCATCGCCATCGAGCAGCGCAACCCGTCGCACAATCCGCGTTCCACTGTCGGGACCGTCACGGAAATCTATGATTATCTGCGCCTCCTCTTCGCGCGGGTGGGCGTGCCGCATTGTCCCAATTGCGGGATGATCATCAAGCCGCAATCGGCGACGCAGATCATTTCGCAAATCATGAAGTTCGATGCGGGCACCAAAATTCAGATCATGGCGCCGATCGTCCGCGGGCGAATTGGCACTTACACGGAGCTCTTCGATAAGCTCAAGCGTTCCGGGTTCGCGCGCGTGCGGGTGAACGGTAAAGTTTATCAGCTCGAGGATAAAATCAAACTGGACCGCTACAAGAAACACACGATCGACCTCGTGGTAGATCGCATTGCGGTGGGCGCAGAATCGCGCGAGCGCGTGGCTGACTCCATCGAGACCGCGCTCAAAGAGGGGAAAGGAGTCGTCAACATTCAGATGATGAACGGCGAAGCGCCGAAACCGCCCGCGCATCTCAAAGGTAGTTCTAACCATAAGGAGGGTGGCGCCGGTCGCAACGGCGGAGACCTCGTATTCAGCGAACACTATGCCTGCACGGACTGCGGCATATCGCTGCCCGAAATCGAGCCGCGCATGTTCTCGTTCAACTCGCCGTACGGCGCATGTTCCGATTGCGACGGTCTCGGCTCCAAGGTAGAAGTGGCTCCCGATCTCGTGGTGCCCGACCCGGAAAAAAGCATAGAGGAAGGCGCGATCATCGCCTGGTCCAATCCTGTTACCACGCGGACGAACCGATGGAAGCGCGGCTGGTCCGAATATTACGGCGATCTCCTCCATCAGGTTTGCAAGCAGCATAAAATTTCTATTAAGGAACCCTGGAAAGCGCTATCCAAAGATCACAAGAACATACTTCTCTACGGCGGAGCGGATACGAAAGTTCGCGCTTCCTGGGCGACGCACGATCAGGATTTCGAAGGCGTGATCGGCAACCTCTCGCGGCGTTACCGCGAATCGGAATCCGAGTTTGTGAAGGAAGAAATTATGAACGTGTTCATGCGGCGCCGCACCTGTCCGCAATGCAGCGGCGCGCGACTCAAGCCCGAATCGCTGGCGGTGAAGGTTGCGAGCAAAAGCATCCGCGCGATCACTCAGATGTCGGTTAAAACCGCGAAAATCTTTTTTGATGAGCTCAACCTTGAAGTCAACGCAAAGGCCATCGCGAAACAAATATTGAAAGAAATTCAGGCGCGGCTGACGTTCTTGGAAAATGTGGGTCTCGATTACTTAACGCTCGACCGCGAGAGCCAGACGCTAGCCGGCGGCGAGGCGCAGCGCATCCACCTCGCCACGCAAATCGGCTCGGGGCTCATGGGCGTGCTCTATGTATTGGACGAGCCTTCGATCGGACTCCACCAGCGCGACAATAAGCGGCTCCTCGACACCTTGACGCATTTGCGCGACATCGGGAACACCCTGGTGGTGGTTGAGCACGACGAAGAAACCATTCGCATGGCCGATTGGATCGTCGATCTCGGCCCGGGCGCCGGAGAACACGGCGGCGAAATCGTGGCGGAGGGAACGCTGGCCAACATTCTTGCCGAGAAAAAGTCGCTCACCGGACAATACCTGAACGGCAATCTGAGGATTCCGCTTCGTGAGCCGCGGAAGTCCAGCAAAAAATTTATCGAGATCGCGCAAGCCGAGCAGTTCAACCTCAAGAAAGTGGATGTTAAATTTCCGCTGGGACTTTTCGTCTGCGTAACGGGCGTTTCGGGTTCGGGCAAATCAACCCTGGTGCAGGAAATCCTTTATAAAAGCCTCGCGCAGAAGCTGCATCAATCAAAAGATTTACCCGGCAAAGTTAAATCCATTAAAGGCATTGAGCATCTTGATAAAGTCATCGTGGTCGATCAGTCGCCCATCGGACGCACGCCGCGATCCAACCCAGCCACCTACACCGGCGCCTGGGCGCCTATCCGCGAAATCTTTTCCGAGATGCCGGAAGCCAAGCGCAAGGGCTATCAGCCCGGAAGATTTTCCTTCAATGTAAAAGGCGGGCGATGCGAAAACTGCCAGGGCGACGGCACGCTAAAGATTTCCATGCAGTTCCTGCCGGATGTTTATGTGAAGTGCGAAGTTTGCGGAGGAAAGCGTTTTAACGAAGAAACCCTGCAAATCAGGTTCAAAGGTAAAAACATCGCGGAAGTCCTCGATTTGCCGGTCGAGCACGCGCTTAAATTTTTCGAAAACGTTCCACAGATTAATAAAACGCTTCAAACGCTGAACGAAGTGGGGCTCAGCTACATTAAGCTCGGTCAGGCCTCAACCACTCTGTCTGGAGGCGAAGCCCAGCGCGTGAAGCTCGCCACCGAACTTTCGCGCCGCGCCACGGGCCGGACTATCTACCTGCTCGATGAGCCCACTACGGGCCTTCACTTCGCCGACGTGGAAAAACTTTTAAGCGTGCTCCACAGGCTTGTCGACAACGGCAACACGGTGCTCGTCATTGAGCACAACCTTGAGGTCATTAAAACCGCCGATTGGATTATCGACATGGGTCCTGAAGGCGGAGACCGCGGCGGCGAAGTCGTTGGCGTTGGCACTCCGCGCGATATCGTTAATAATCCGCGCTCCCACACCGGTTCATTCCTGAAGCCTCTATTAAAATAACTTTCAACCTCTTGACCTCGTTGTAAACTTTTGTTTACAATAGGTTCGGAGCATTTAAGACAAAATTTTAGTATGCCGGTTCGGGTTCCGTTTGGGATCCACATTTCCCGGAGGTGTAAAATGAGATCAAAATATGGACAAAGCATTACAATTTGGATGGCGATCGCGGGCTTGGCGATGTTTGGTTTGAACGCTTGCGCGAAAAAACAGGTCGTCAAGAATACGCCTTCGGATTCGGACGCGCTCGATCAGGCGAAGCTCGACGAGATGAAAACCGATGAGTTGGACATTCACGGGAAAGATTTCATGGAGTCTCCGAACCTCGCGACAATATATTTCGATTACGACTCCTCCGAGCTTACGGACGACGCGCGTAAGATTTTATCGACAAACGCGGACTACCTTCAAAGTAACCCCAGCCAGGAAATTCTAACCGAAGGCCATTGCGATGACCGCGGCACAATCGGTTACAACTTGGCGTTGGGCCAAAAACGCTCCGCCGCCGTCCGGCAATATTACATTTACCTCGGCCTTAAACCCAAACGCGTTGGCGCCCTTTCCTACGGAAAAGAAAATCCAGTTTGCGGCGAATCGTCGGAAGAATGCTGGTATAAAAATCGCCGCGTGGAAACCAAGGTGCGCACCATTAAGGTTTCAACCAGCGGTTCCATGAACGATTCGTCCGGACAATAATCCGCGCTTTCACGCTTCTTCGCTTGCGCAAACTCCATTTTTTCGCGCGCCTTTCATCTTATGCGGTTCCTCTTGCTTTCGCGGGATGCGTCGCGACCACCACCGACATCGACCGGCTTCAGGATTCGCTCGACGGCATGCGGAAAAGCCAGGCCGACCTCGCGATCAAAATGGACCAGTTGGACCGATCTCTTTCCTCCCTCACCGAAAAACTAGACGACAGCCAAAAGGGCGTTTCCAAGCTCAATCAAAAACTCGATGACTCTCAATCGCGCCTCGGCGGGCGCATGGAATCTATTTCTCAGCTTCTCTCCGCGGCTACCACTCAGGCGAGCGTGCCCGTGCCCGGCGACATGTACCGCGCCGCTTACGGAGACTACCTATCAGGCAAGCCCGACCTCGCCATTGCCGGATTCAAAACCTTTCTGGAACGCTTTCCGGATAGCGATTTGGCTGACGACGCGCAGTTCTACATCGCCGATAGCTACCTAAATAAAAAAAATTATTCGGAAGCTCGAATCCAGTTTGACAAAGTTCTCGGCATCAGCCAGGCTTATCGGCCGCAGGCGCTTCTGAAGCGCGCCTACGCCCTCGAAGGCTCGAGTCAAAGCGAAGACCAGAAACTGACGCTCAAAACTTTAGTCAAGGAGTTCCCAGGCTCCTCCGAAGCGCAAACCGCTGATCAAATTTTAAAAGACCTCGCCAAAAGTGAAAAAGAGGCCGATTCAAAGAAAGTTCCAAAGCCCAACTCTCCGCCTTCTAAAAAGTCTTCCCAATAGATTAAATTTAATGCTTAAGCCGCTTCAGCATTTCGGCAAAACATCAAGGTTCGTCCCAGTCTTTTGGAGTTTTGCTTTCTTCGTCGCTGTGGGGTTCCGCCCTGCCGCTCTCTTCGCGGCTGATATTTATCTTCAGATTCAGCGCGGGGAAAAAGTAATGCTTGCCCTGCCCGATTTTAATTTTAAGGAACCATCCGAAAAAATTCCAGCTCAGGATTTGCGCGCCGTCTCTAAGGAAGATTTGCTCTACTCCCGGATTTTTAACATGACCGAACAAGGTCCGCAAAGCTCAGGCAACAAGATCGATTTCGCCGCTTGGGGACAGCAGGGCGCCGACCTCCTCGTAACGGGAACCGTGATCCTGAAGGACAGTAAAGCGGGCTCTATGGCTCAGCTCATTGGCGCGGTCTACGAAGTTCCAAGCGGTAAACCCGTTTTTCAAAAGAGCTATCAGATTGCCGCGCGCAGCTCGCGTAAGCTCGCGCACGAGTTCGTGGCCGACATCCTTTACCGGTTCACCGGCAACCGCGGCCTTTCTCAAAGCAAAGTTACTTTTTCAAATAATTCTACGGGCAACAAGGAAATTTACGTCGTTGACTACGATGGAGAAAACCTTCGCCGGCTCACCGCCACTAAAAAAATTAACATCCTGCCCCGCTGGTCTGCGGACGGCAAGGAGATTTTGTTCACGAGCTATCGGAGGAATAATCCCGATCTCTATCTATATTCATTGGACGACGGCAACACCAAATCCGTATCGTCCCGCATCGGTTTAAACTCGGCCGGGTCTTTTTCTCCGGACGGAAAGCAGATTTTGGCCACACTTTCGTATGAGGGAGCGCCTAAGCTTTACTTGTTGGATCGCCAGGGAAATATCGTTAGAAAACTTACGCAAGGCGCCGCGGCTGACACCTCCGCGTCCTTTTCTCCAGATGGCAGAAAAATAGTTTATGTCTCCGACAGGCCCGGGTGGCCTCAAATTTACATCATGGATGCTGACGGCTCCAATTCCCAGCGGATTTCAGAGACTGGATACTGCGATTCGCCGGTCTGGTCTCCCCTTGGCGACAAAATCGCCTATTCGCGCGGGACTAAGACCGGGGAGCACGATATCGTCGTTCACGATCTTGGCTTGGGGTCGGCCGCAAGGCTCACCGACGGTTCGGGCAAGAATGAAAACCCGTCTTTTTCTCCGGACGGAAAATTTATTGTCTTCACTTCGAACCGAAACAAAAAAAGGGAACTCTATGTCGTGGCAATTGACGCTTCCACCCAGAAAAAACTGGCGGATATCCCCGGAGACTCTTTCACTCCTTCCTGGGGCAATTAATTTAAATGACTTTTTCTTACAAAGAGATGTTTCTGTTGGGATGGCCCATTTTAAGCGTTCTGCTTTTGTGTTCCATTGTGACGCTGTCCGTCATGCTTGAGCGCTTCGTTCACTTCCGCAAAAGAAAAATAAACGTCCGCTCTTTTTTCTCCAAAATAGAATCTGTTATTGCTGCAAAAGATCCCATGCAGAGTTCCGCGTCGTTGGGCGAACCCATGGGCACTTTGACCCGCGCCGCGCTTTCAGCCCATTCAGCGCCTCGCGAAACCCTGGAGCTCGCGATCGACCGAGCCATCCGGATGCAGGTTGCCGATCTCGAACGCTATGTGCCGCTTTTGGGCACCGTGGCCGGAGCGACGCCTTTTATCGGTTTGCTCGGCACCGTCATCGGGATCATCCGCGCGTTTAAATCCATCGCCGTTTCAGGCGGTGGGGGGCCCCAGGCCGTGGCGGGCGGCATTTCTGAAGCGCTCGTTGCCACCGCGTTTGGACTCATCGTCGCCATCCCAGCGCTCGTCTCCTACAATTATTTTTCGACCCGCATCCGCCGCCTCACCGAGGAAATGGAAATCTGCGCCGACGGTCTGGTCGAAATCCTCGCGCGGCGCTGTTAAATCACGATGAAAGTGGGAATGGGTCCGCGCGAAAAATTTCCTTTGATGGCGGACATCAACATGATCCCGCTCATCGACGTAGCGCTCGTGCTCCTCATCATTTTCATGGTTTTAACCCCCATCCTCGTTTCCTCTCAGATTAAAATTAACGTTCCTAAAGCGGTCACGGGCATCCCGCCGGACGCCGAGCCCATCAAAATCCAGATCACGGCCAAGCAAAGTTATTATGTGGACGGGCAGATCGTTTCGCTGGACGATTTATCGTCCACGCTTCGGTTAAAAATCGGCGGCAATAAAAATCCCGTTGTCCTGATCGAAGCCGATTCCAGCGTTGCGTTCGATTTCGTCGTGAAAGCCATGGACCGCGCGCGAGAAGTCGGCGCTCAAAAGCTCGGAGTTGCCGTCACTCCGCAAAAGTAATTTGTTCCGTTACTTCACTTACTCCTCCATTATTCATGTCGGGCTCTTCTCTTTCCTCATAATAGGAAGCCTTTTCAAATCAACGCCCAAAGACTACTTCATGGTTGATTTCATGGCGGGCGGCGCGGGCGGACGAAGCCCGTCCCAATCGGAACAAATCCAAACTAAAAATCCCGCATCGCAAAAAGAACCGGAATCCGCAAAAGTTAAAACTGTTAACCCGGAAGAAGATCTGCTGATAAAATCAAAAAATAATAAGAAGAAAAAGGAAAAAGAAATCGTATCAAGAGCTTTGCCGATCCCGGCAGCGCTGCCGATCCCCAAACCACTTGAGACTAAAGACAATTCACAAGGATCCGGAATCCCGAGTCCGGTTCCGAGCGTGGGGTCTGGAACGGGAGCAGGATCATCGGTTGGGGCAGGGAACGGTTCAGGAATCGGAATTGGGGTGGGTGATGGATCGGGGTCTGGATCCGGAACGGGCGGCGCGGGAAATTTTCCCTACGCTTGGTATGTGCACAGCGTGAAAAAAAAACTCGATTCCAATTGGAATGTAACGAGCGGTTTCGACCGGCGAATTTACACACAGGTCGCCTTCACCATCAACCGAAATGGCGCGATCAATGATATCGATGTCGAAGAAAGCTCGAAAGATAGCGCGTTCGATTTGGCCGCCCGCCGCGCGGTCGAGTACTCGAGCCCGCTCCCGCCGCTGCCGTCAGGCTATGACGAGCCCAACCTTCGCATTCATGTCCGCTTTAGCGTAAAACATTAACGAACCTCTAAATCCCTTCCTGGCCCGCCAGCAAATCAATAAATTTAGTAACCGCGCTCGATAAATTTCTGGATTCCTGAACAAGAATACCCAACGATCGGTATAGCGGTTTTCCCTTGATCCCGACAGCTTTTAGCGCGCCGCGTTCAACTTCCTGCCGAACGGTGACTAGGGGTAATATGGAAATCCCAACGTTAATTTCAACCGCTCTTTTAAGCGTTTCGATGTTGTCAAACTCCATCGAAATGTTGATCGGGATTTTATGTTTCTGTAAAAATTCATCTAACACTTTGCGGGTTGGAATCCCCTTGTTGAAGGCCACGAATTTTTCTCCCTTGATTTTGGTCAAAGTGGCGCTCTTGAACTTTGCCAGCGGATGGTTTGGGTGGCAAACGATTCCGAGTTCGTCATTGCGGAACGGGATCACCTTCAGGTTGGAGCGCGCGTTCGGGAAAGCCACGATGCCAATGTCGGCCCGGCGGTGGATAACCTGGTGGTACACCAGCGAATCCTGCATGTATTCCAGACTCACTTTTACGTTAGGGCAAAGTTTAATGTAGCGCTGAACATAGGGAGGCAGCTCGTGCATGCCGACGCCGTGAATGGCGGCCACGCGCACCTTGCCGCTGACCGATTCGGTGGTTTGCTTGAGCTGAAACACCAGCTCTTCATACTGCTCCAGGATCAGCTTGGCCTTCTGATAGAGGATTTCACCGGCGTGGGTCAGGTGAATTTTCTTGTTGTCTCTTTCCAGGAGAACGACCTTCCAGGCCCTTTCCAGGTTACTGATTTGCCGGCTCACGGCGGGTTGCGTGATGTAGTTGGCTTCCGCCGCCCTGGAAAAGCTTTTGAAATTGACGATGTCGCAGAATATTTTGAAGGTTTCGATCAGCATGAAAATCGGCGAAAATCTATTATAACATAAAGTTATCATAAATATAAGTATATTGCATTTAATTTATGATTAAATTCATGCTATAATTGTGCCAATAACATTCAAAGAAGCATTGTTGGTTCAGCGTTGAACTGACGCGAAAATTTCAAAGAACAGAGGCGTTCTGGAGTTCCCTTCGGGTGGGAACTGCAGCGCGCCTTTTGTTTTATCGGAAAGATTTTACCAGGAGGATACATGAAAGAGATCGTGGCAATCATTAGGCCGAACCAATGGCAAAAAACAAAAGCTAAGCTCCTTGAAGAGGGGTTCACTTCCTTTACTGTCCACCGGGTCTATGGCCGCGGGCGTCAAAAGGGGCTGCAGTATCTCTCCAAGTCCGGAAAAATTGAAGAGGGAATCCGGTTCCTCCCTAAACGAATGGTGACCCTTTTTGTGGGGGACGGGGATGTTCAGACCGTGACCGAACTCCTGATGGAGGTCAATCGGACCGGGGAAATCGGGGATGGAAAGATTTTCGTCTGCCCTCTGGATGCCGTGGAGAGGATACGGACCAGCGAAAAAGGCGATGAAGTCCTTATATGAGGAACAGTGACCATGGCCGATAGACCCGATGTCAGATACCCTAAATTTAAAGAGCATTTTACTGTCCTGGATTTTAGCGCGGACCGGGAAGTTCCGGTGATCAGCCTGTTCGGGATGCCGGCGCCATTACCGAAAGAAAAAGTTGAACTGACGGTTTGCGGATTGGACTGCAAAACCAAAATGTATCGTTGGAAGGATTTGGAACCGACTAAAAAACTGAAGACCCGCATGCCGCTCATTTGTCAAA
>JANLTE010000285.1:0-1607 GCA_031362785.1 Elusimicrobiota bacterium | reverse complement strand
CGTTGCAGGTTGGGCTCATCAAAGGTCATTTGGGATCCTGAAATTATGGAACCTATCGGAGAGCTTGCGATGGGCTGCGGCGGTAGCGTTGCTCGACCTTTGGATGTATGCGTGGCACTGGGCAAATCATAATGTCGGAGGGTTCTAGCGGTTTCACCGGGTGCATCATTCGGACCTTGAAATGGACTCAACTTCCGCGTTCCGTTTTCACGCGGGGGAAATTATATTTTCAACGATCGCTCGCCTTGGGGTGATCCTGCTTTTGGGGCTCGAACTCAAGCACCCTTTAGTTTACGAAACGATAATCCAACCATTCATCATGTTCCACCATTCTAACGTCGCGTTTCCCGAGCGCTGGGACCGAGTCCTGCGCGCGTTAATCGTGACGCCCAACATGCACCGCACACACCATTCGGACTTGGCGGAGGAAACGAATTCAAACTACTCCACGCTTTTTTCTTTTTGGGACCGTATTGGGAGAACTTTTCGATTGCGAACGGATCCAAAAACGCTACAATATGGCGTGCGAGGGTTATCGACTCCGGCCTGGCAAAGCTTCGCGGGAATGATTCGAACCCCGTTCGTAAATTCCCAGCCATGACGGTAAACCCCCATCATTTGATCATGTTCGTGAAAGCCCCTGTGCCCGGAAAAGTGAAGACCCGGTTGACCCCCGCCTATTCCCATGAAGAATCCGCGAAATTGTATCGGGGTTGGGTTCGGGAAATATATACAAGCGTGCGAGCGCTAAATGTCGATCTTAAAATCGCTTATGAGGCGCAATCGGAGTTTCCGACACCCGAGTGGATTGCCTCTCAAGCCAGCATTGATTTTTTTTATCAATCGGGAAAAACTTTGGGTGAGCGGCTGAAACACGCGTTCAGTCAGGCTTTTAAAGCAGGAGCAAGACGCGTAGTCGCTATTGGCTCTGATTCTCCCGGATTGCCGGTCGAATTCGTTGCGGAAGCCTTTAGCGCGCTTCAATCGAACGATGTCGCATTGGGGCCAACGCCCGATGGCGGGTATTATTTGGCGGGCTTAAGCCGATTGCTGCCGGATTTATTCGAAAATATTTCCTGGTCGAGCGCTCAGGTCTATGGCGAAACGGTTAAAGTTATTCGGGAGGCTCGCTATTCTCTACATGTCTTGCCGGAATATTTTGACATCGACTATCCGGAAGATTTGAAGCGCGTCGAAAATGTTCCATCGAACGGGAAAGTTTTTAATTAAAGACCCTAAACGCAAAAAAGGATCACCTGATGCAAAATAACGAACTGCTTCAATCATCCCTAAAACCTCGGGCACAATCGCTTAAGATCTCCATCATCATTCCGGTTAAAAATGAGGAAGAGACCATTGGCCGGTGCCTGATAAACCTGCGGGAGTCTTCGCTCTTTTATGAAACCGAAATTGTAGTGGTGGATGGCGGAAGTACGGACAATACCGTCATGATCGCTAAAAATATTGCTGACAAAGTGTTTGTATCCCCAAAATCAGGTAGAAGTTATCAGATGCATTGGGGAGCGTGCAGAGCAGCCGGGGACTTGCTGCTTTTTTTGCACGCCGATACCCTATTGCCCCAGAATTGGCAGGCAGTGATCGAGAAG
>JANLTE010000264.1:0-1507 GCA_031362785.1 Elusimicrobiota bacterium | reverse complement strand
CGAGCGCCCGGGCCTATCTGAAAAAATACCTCATCGCGCGCGCCAAAAAATTCGAGAAGCGACAGCACGACAAAGACACGGTTTTCTTAAGCAAGTTCGGTTCGAAAATATCCAGAAATGAATTTTGGCGGGTGCTTAAAGTTTACTCCAAATCTGCGCGGATCCAAAGTCCCGTTTCACCGCATGTGCTCCGGCACTCGTTCGCGTCCCACCTGCTTGAAGGCGGCGCCGATCTCCGTTCTGTTCAGGAACTGCTCGGCCATGCTTCACTCACCACAACTCAAATCTATACTCACATCGAAACAAAAAAAATGAAGGAAACCCACCGCAAGTTTCATCCTCGCGGATGAGGCCGAAGCGCGTTTTCGCTGGCGCAGCGTTGGCCGGTTTCGTGGCCCTCCTGCCGTCTTTGCTTGGCGCCTGGGGCGAAACGGGACACCGCCTCATCAACCGGAACGCGATCCTCCTTTTGCCGGAGCCATTGAAGGCGGTCTATTCAAAGCATAAGAGAATCATCCTGGATCAATCGGTCGCTCCCGATGAATGGAAGCGGGAAGACCGCTTCGAAGGTCCCCGACATTACATCAATATCGATATTTATGAAAAATATCCCTTTCCAGGTTTTCCGATGACTTACGCCAACGCGGTCAGTAAGTTTAATAAAAAAACAGTGGAGGAGGCGGGCACGCTCCCTTGGCGAATCGGGGAGTATTATGAAATGTTGGTGGAGGCGTTCAGGCAGCGAGATCGAAGAGGTATTGCTGAGGTGTCAGGTCAGCTGGGACATTACATCGGGGATCTTTACCAGCCGCTGCACGCGACGGCGGATTATGACGGTCAGCTCAGCGGCGCGCGCGGCGTGCATCAATACTTTGAGGAAAAAATGGTCGATGCGTATAAAAAGGATTTTAAATTTAACGCATCCTCGCGCATCGGAGTTATCGGAAATTTACCGGAGTTCGTTTTAACTGTGATCCGCGAAGGTTATCCGGAGGTGGCTAAGATTATGGCCGCGGATCAAGCGGGACGAACGGATGGAAAAAAGCGCGATTCATCTTATATGCTAAAACTTTATAAGAATGCGGGGCCAATCGCGTGGAGAAGAATTCAGTCGGCGAGCGAAGCTCTGGCGTCGGTTTGGTATTCGGCTTGGGTGGATGCGGGGAAACCGGACCTGAAGTAACTATTTTTGGTAGCGCCGGATGACGACTGCGCCGCCCAGCCCGCCCGCCGCGCAAGCCGCAGACAGGGCCCATTCAATTCTGGAGTTGCGTTTCATTTCGTAGAGCGCGTTTAAAAGGATGCGGGTACCGGTTGCCGCGAGCGGATGGCCGAGCGCGATGGTCCCGCCGTTCGGATTCACTTCTTTCTTCGCAAATTTTTCTTCCCAGTTCTGCTTAAATTTCTCCTTGCCCACTTTAAAAATTGACAGACACGTCGCCGCGAAAGCTTCGTGCAATTCCACGTCATCCAAATCGTCAAATGAAATACCCGCGCGTTTGAGAGC
>JANLTE010000228.1:0-3397 GCA_031362785.1 Elusimicrobiota bacterium | reverse complement strand
AGAACATATGATTAAAACCGACAACGGAACATCCTACATGAAGGGCCTGGGTGAATTGCTTTTAAAGATAGAAGCGACCGACGCCTCCGGCAAAAAAATTTCTCTGGAAGACGGGATCGAAGAAGCCATTCAACTGATCGTGAAGCACGCCAATAAAAAGAAAAAAATAATTTTCATCGGGAACGGCGGGAGCGCGGCGATCGCAAGCCATCAGTCCGTGGATTACTGGAAGAACGGCGGGATGCGCGCGACGGCGTTCAACGATACGAGCCTTTTGACCTGCATCGCCAATGACTACGGCTACCAGCACGTGTTCGAAAAACCGATTGCAATGTTCGCTGATGATTCCGACCTTTTGATCGCGATTTCAAGCTCGGGTAAATCGGAAAATATTCTGCGCGGCGTTAAAATGGCCAAGTCCATGAACTGTCCCGCGATCACGATGTCCGGATTTAAGCCCGACAATCCGCTGCGAAGCCTGGGTGACGTCAATTTTTACGTTCCAGCTCCGACCGGGGCTTACGGCTTCGTCGAAATTTCCCATGTAACACTTTGCCACTGTTTCGTCGATTCCATCATCGAACGGAACCTGGTTAAAGTTCAAGCCTAATAGTCCAGTTGCTTCATAACAAATCTATAAGGACGGCCGGAGCTCTGCGATATCCACCGTCCTTTCGCCCTGTGAAAGGAGTTCCATCCATGAAAGTAGAATTTTCATATCTGAAGTGGCAATTTGCCAACCCGGACCCCATTTTGCGCGATATCAAGAAGCTCGTCATAAGCGGAGACTTCACGCTCGGCAAACAAGTCGGGCAATTTGAACAGCAGTTCGCCAAAGTTTGCCAGACTAAATACGCCGTGGGAGTGAACTCAGGAACTGACGCGTTGTTCCTGAGCTTAAAAGCGATCGGAATCGGAGCTGGGGACGAGGTCATTACTAACACCAATACTTTCATCGCGACCGCCGGAGCCATCGCCGCGTCGGGCGCCAAACCCGTTTTTGTAGACTGTAACGATGAGTATGTCATCGACGTCGACAAGATCGAAGCGGCCATCACCCCGCGCACCAAAGCGATCATGCCGGTTGTCTTCGCGGGGCATCCGACCGATATCAAACGCGTTTTAGCCATCGCCAAGAAGCACAATCTACAAGTCGTGGAAGATTCCTGCCAAGGCATTAGCAGCGAAGTTGACGGCCAGCGCTGCGGCTCTTTCGGAATCACCGGATCGTTCAGCCTCCATCCGCTCAAAAACATCAACGTATGGTCGGACGCGGGAATTATCACGACCAACTCCGAAGAGGTCTATAACAAACTCCGGTTGCTCCGCAACCACGGCATGAAAAACCGCGATGAATACTCTTTGTTCGGGTACAATTCTCGGCTGGATACCGTGCAGGCGGTCGTGGGACTTCATATCATCAAGCAGCTGGATAAAATTACCAAGATGAAGATTAAGCACGCCGCGATGCTGGACAAAGGGCTCTCGGAAATTGCAGAAGTCACAATTCCGCCGCGACGACCCAACGTGCGCTACGTTTATCACCTCTATATCATCCAGGTAAGAAACCGCGACGCGCTCTTGAAACATTTAAACGATAACGGCATTGAGGCTAAAGTCCATTATCCCATCCCGCTGCACCTTCAGGAATGCTCAAAACATTTGGGATACAAAGCCGGAGATTTCCCGGTCGCGGAATCGCAGGCCAAGAATATTCTGACATTGCCCGCGCACCAGCACCTGACGGACAAGCAGATCTACTACATGATCGACATGATCAAAAAATTCTATAAGCGATAAAAGCTGGGGCTCGTTGCCCCGCTTTCTAAAGAAAAATCAAGAGGAGGCGGCATGAAGACCATTTTAGTGACGGGCGGAACGGGATATGTTGGAAGCATTCTGGTTCCAAAACTTTTAAGCAAGAATTACAAAGTCGTCGTGGTGGATTGCATGTTCTTCACCGATATGGGACTCAAAGCCGTGAAGTCCAACCCCAACCTCACGATCATCAACGGAGACATCCGGAGCGCGGACACCCTGAAGAAGTCCTTGAAGGGCGTGGACGCGGTGATTCACCTCGCGTCAATTTCAAATGACCCCTCGTCCGATCTGAACCCGCAGCTGACGGTCGAAGTGAACTTCGACGCGACGGTCAACCTAGTGAAACTCGCCAAGGAAGCGGGAGTTAAACGCTTCATCAACGCCTCGACTTCAAGCGTTTACGGCATCAAAGAAACGCCGAACGTGACAGAAGATTTGCCGCTCGACCCCCTCACCGTCTACTCCAAAACCAAAGCAGATTCGGAGCCGTTCGTAACTAAGGCGAACGACAACAACTTCACCGCCGTCAACATTCGCCCAGCCACAGTCTGCGGCTATTCGCCTAAAATGAGGCTGGACTTGACCGTTAACATTTTGACGATGCACGCGCTCACCAAGGGCAAGATCACGGTCTTCGGCGGCAACCAGAAGCGCCCCAACATCCACATCGAAGACATTACGGATTATTACGTCGATCTGCTCGAAATCCCCGCCGAAAAAATTGCTGGCAAAACGTACAACGCGGGATACGAAAACCACACGGTAAGCGAAATCGCGCAGATGGTCAAAGACATCATCGGCAACCACGTGACCATCGAGACGACGCCGTCAAACGACAACCGATCCTATCACATTTCCTCGGCTAAAATTGAGCGTGAACTGGGTCTCAAACCCAAAAAAACCATTAAGGATGCCGTGGTAGATATCAAAAACGCCGCGTCCAAGGGGCTTTTGGATTGGAACGATGAAAACTATTATAACGTGAAGAAAGTGAAGACCCTCGTGGACAACAAATCGGAGCTGGTGGCCTCGGGCCGATAGACCCGCATGGCGCAGTTCAAAGTTCCTTATCTAGGCCTCAAAGAGCAGCACCGCGCGCTTAAGAAAGAAATATTCGCCGCGGTGGGGGAAATTCTCGACCAGGGAGATTTCGTTCTGGGCGGCGAAGTGCAAAAGCTCGAAGAGCGGTTCGCCAAATATTGCGGAGTGAAGTACGCGGTCGGCATGAACTCGGGGACCGATGCGCTCATGCTGAGCATGAAAGCGCTGGGTATTGGGCCAGGAGACGAAGTTATCACTGCCCCAAACTCCTTTCTGGCATCGGCTTCTAGCATCGCTTCAGTGGGCGCCACGCCCGTGTTCGTGGACGCGAGAGCCGATCAAAACATCGACCCCTCCTTAATCGAATCTAAAATTACATCCCGCACGCGCGCCATCATGCCCGTTCATCTTACCGGAAAGCCAGCGGATATGGACCCCATTTTGGCCATCGCTAAAAAGCGCGGATTGCACGTCATTGAAGACGCGGCGCAAGCGATCGGAACCAAATACCGAGGCAAGAGCGCGGGTTCTTTTG
>JANLTE010000217.1:0-4209 GCA_031362785.1 Elusimicrobiota bacterium | reverse complement strand
GCGAGGCCGCGCCTATGGCGAAAAGCCTCGCGCCGTAAAGAAGCAGGAACGGAAGGATCGTAAGCGTATAGTGGGCCCCGCCCTGACGCTTGCTGGAGGTCAGAAAATATATCGCGCATCCGGAAATCAAAAATAGCAGGTCAAATCGGTTTTCAGTGGAGCCAACGGTTCGATATTTGACAAACTTTCGAATCAAAATAAAAATCAGGCCAAAAAAACTTCCGATGCTCGCGACCGTGAGCGGCCATCCGATGGCGTAAGGAAGATAGTAAATCGCGTAGTTAATCCACCCTGTGGGCCCCGCGATGATTTTATAAATGGAGGTGTTGGGTTCGCTGCCTGCAAATTTAGTCGCCTCCAGAATTAAGTCGGGAAATTCTATAACGAAGTAGGGCGATCCAACACAAAAGCCGAGGACGGTGAAGAGTCCGCTAAGAAATAAAAGCTTGATCTTTTGTTTCCAATCATTTGAGTCTGCGAGCAGGCAGCTCAAAGCCACCAGAACCGCATAGGGCACTGCGTTGAATTTCGTGGCCGTGGCCAACCCTAGGAAAGACCCAGTGAGAAATGTGTTCTTAATGGTGGGTTCCTTTAAATTTCTGGCTGCGAACAGCGTCGCGATCAATAGAAGGAATATCATGAGCGGGTCGGCTTTCAAAACGATGCTGTAGACAATGTTGGCGGGCAGGATTGAGTAAAAAATCGCGGCGGCGAGCCCCGTGCGTTCGCCGTAAGCGATTTTTCCAATCCAATAAATCAAGAGGATGCTCAACGAACTCAGCAGCATCATGGCGAACCGGCAGCTTATGTAAATTTTATCGGCTTCTTCAAGGTGCGTCATGTAAAAATCTCGAGAGCCGATCTTCAGGTATCCTAATAGTTGCGAGACCTTCAAGCAGCCGGCGAAGACATAGAGGTGAAACCCTCCCCACAAACTGGCTCCGCCCGGGTGAAAGTAGAGGAATTTGTTGAACTTCCATTTGGGGATGTATTGAGTTTCGTCCGGGTAAGTCGCCAGAATCAGCGCGAGGTTTAATCTCTTTAAGTCTTTCGGAGAAAGTATTTCACCTTTTTTTATCTTTTCAAAGAGCGCGTTTAGTTTCGGTTTGAAATCTGCGTCTGTACGGACCAGGGTATAAAGCGCCGGGTCTCTCAATATCGCATTTAAACCGTTGACGATCACCAGCTTATCAACCCCGTCGATGGTCTTTTCGTCTTTGCCGATGATTTGGAGGATGCGTTGGCCGACGCGGTCGCCCGAAGGACGCGATATTTTTAATTTTTCAATTAAAGGCGGGACGTCCAAATCGCTCGTAATGAAATCGTTCGAACCCCATTGGGAAATGATGTTGAACCCGCCCGACTCGTCGGGATGGTAAGTGAAAAGCCTCAAGCTTTTGCTTGGGACGCCATACCGGATTCCCTGGAGCCGGAGCGCGAATCCAGTTAGAAATAATAGGAGGAGGGAGACGCCGATGATGCGCGGCTTCACTGTAAAATATTGGGCGGGATGGTGGATTTAATCTCAACGCCGATGGAACTTTCAACGACGTGGCGCGGACGGCCGATCACTTCGTTGTAGATTCTTCCGAGGTAGAGCCCTAGAAAACCGGTGGTTAGAAATTGCATGCCGCTTAAAATCAGAAATGTAAAAACGATCAGCGACCCGTTTTTAAGTTCGTGGCCGCCGAGCATGGACCCGATAATCCAGCATAAATCGGCGGTCGCCAGAGAGAGCACGAATAAGCCCAAAAAAATAATGGAGTTTAGAGGCAAAAATGAGAAGGCGATCAATCCCGAAAGAAATGGATTGAAAGTTTTAGCGCTCAAAAGTCTCGCGTGGGTTTCACCGGCGAAGCGTTTCTTCCTCTCATAATAAACGAAAGACTGTTTGAATCCAATCCAGCTGATGAGGCCGCGGAGATAGGGGTCTCGTTCCCGAAGCCGGATCAGTTCGTTGACGACCCTGCGTGATAAAAGTTTAAATTGACCTGTGTCGACCGGCACTTCGGTTTTGGAGGATAGCTGAATCAACCGGTATCCGAATTTGGTAATCATCATGCGAAAAGCGTTCTCCCCTTCGCGCGATGTTCGCGTCGTGTGCACGATATCGGAGCCCGCTTTCCATTTCTGAATGAGTTCTGCGAGGAGCTCCGGTGGATCCTGGAGGTCCGAATCCATTGTCACGACCGCCTGGCCGTTCGAATATTGGAGCCCCGCCAAAAAGCATTCGTCGTAGCCGAAGTTCCGCGACATTGTGACGCATTTAATTCGAGGGTCATTTTTCGCTAACCCCTGGATAACCTGCAGAGAGTCATCGGTGGAAGCGTCGTTAATGAAGAGGAGTTCGTAGTCGATGTGAAGCGGATCTAAAACCTGCGAAATCTGGCTTGCCAGTTCCGCAAGGACCTTTCCTTCATTGTAAAAAGTCGTAACAATCGAAAGCGTAGGCAGTGGGTTCATTCAATATTTTTCCGCAGCGTCATTATAGCAGTTTTATTTTTTCATCGCGAGAAAGGCCTTCATAAAGGGGTCCAGCTCACCGTCCATGACTTTCTCGACGTTTCCCGTTTCATATCCGGTCCGCGAATCCTTCACCAATTGGTAAGGCATGAAAACATAAGACCGGATTTGGTTTCCCCACGCGATGTCTCCTTTGGCGTCATAATGCTTTTCAAGCGCGGCGCGCTTTTTTTCCTGTTCGAGCTCGTAAAGCCGCGCGCGCAATAGTTTCATTGCCATGTCGCGGTTTTTTATTTGGCTGCGCTCGACTTGCGACGCCGCTGCCACGCCGGTGGGGATGTGGGTGATGCGCACGGCCGAATCGGTCTTATTGACGTGCTGCCCTCCCGCGCCGGACGAGCGGTAGGTATCCACCCGAAGGTCCGAGTCCTTGATTTCAATTTTAATTTCATCGTCAATTTCCGGGATGACGTCGATCGAAGCGAAAGAAGTATGCCGGCGCTTGTTGGCGTCGAACGGTGAGATGCGCACGAGGCGATGCACGCCAATTTCTGATTTCATGTAGCCGTAGGCGAAGTTCCCTCGGATTAGGAAGGTCACGCTCTTGACCCCCGCTTCGTCGCCGGGCAGGAGGTCCGCCACTTCGACTTGATGCCCCTTGGACGCGGCCCAGCGCGTATACATCCGATAAAGCATGTCGGCCCAGTCACAGGCTTCGGTTCCGCCCGCTCCCGAATGCAGAGACACGATGGCTCCGGCCCTATCGGTTTCTTCTGACAGTTTGGATTCCAAATCGAGCGTGTCCAGATCCTTCCTCAGTTTCGCAAGGCCCGTTTCGATTTCATTAATTTCGGCTTCGTGAGCGGACGAAACGTTGTGGGAGCTGGATTCCTGGATTTGCGATTCTTCAGCAAGTTCGAGGTGCGCCGCCAGATCGTCGCTGGCGTTCCGCACATTTTTCCACCGCGAGACGATCGACTTTATCGCCGCTATTTCAGACATCACTTTCTGGGACTGTTCCCCCTTTTGCCAGAAGTCGGGGGCGCTGGCTACAGATTCGAGGTCGGAGATTTTTCTTTCTTTTGAGTCAATTTCAAAGAAACCTCCCAAGGTCCAGGATCTTGGAAGCGATGTCTTTTAACTCAAAAGAAATTTCATTCAGCGTTTTCAAATCAGTTCTCCTTAATAAGATACATTTGGGCCATGTTGATCAAAACAAAAACCCCGCAAAGCCATGCGAACAAATTCCCGAAACGGGTGTAAATCGTGAGATCGTTTCGCAGCCGGACCGGAGCGTTGAGCGCGGTTCTTTCACTCAGCGCCGTTTTCGCTTCAACTCTTCCCAACGGAGAAATAACGCCGGAAATTCCAGTATTGGCCGCCCGAACAACCATCCTGCGATTCTCAACGGCGCGAAAAATGTTCATCGTGAAATGCTGCCAGGGCGCTGCGGTATCCAAATACCAACCGTCGTTGGTCATGTTCACGAGCGCTTGAGCACCGTTTTTCGTTTGGAGGCGAATCAGTTCCGGGAAAATCGCTTCATAACAAATACTGACTCCCAGTCTGGCTTTGGGAATCTCAAGGATTTTCCCAAGCTGGCCCGAATTGAAACCTCCGAGCTCATTCAACGCGCTGATCCACCGCCCCAACAGCTGTTGAAACGGGACGAATTCGCCGAATGGAACGAGATGTATCTTATCATAGCGTCCGATCTCATTGCCATCCGGGTCGAACAGAAAGGCC
>JANLTE010000172.1:0-6469 GCA_031362785.1 Elusimicrobiota bacterium | reverse complement strand
AGGGCATGATGCGCTTAAAAAACTTGAGGACCGGGTTATTTTCAGGTTTAATTTCCGTATTTTTCTGCTTCAGCATCCGGATGCCCGTAATCACGAGAAACACGCCGAACACATAGATGATCCAATGGAACTGGTTGAGCAGCGCGATGCCCGCCGCGATGAAGAGCGCCCGCATGATGAGCGCGCCCAATATGCCCCAAAACAGGATTTTATGTTGATATTGGGGCGCGACTTTGAAGTCGGAGAAGATTAAAAGGAACACGAACAGGTTGTCAACGCTGAGGGATTTTTCCACAAGGTAGCCGGTGAGGAACTTCAGGGCGGCGTCGGGCCCCATCTGAAAGTAAACGCCGAGGTTGAACAACAGCGCAACCCCGATCCAGAACGCGCTCATAAAGAGCGCTTCCTTAATTTTAACCTCGTGCGCCTTCTTGTGAAAAACGCCCAGATCCAGCGCGAGCAGCGCGAAAACTAAAAGGTTAAAACCAACCCAAACAAGCCAGGAATGTTGCACGGTGGCGGATATTATAACTTATAAAAAGAAAAAGCCCCCGGCTTTTTTATTATCAAGCCAAGGGACTTTTCTTCTTAATTCAAACTTAACAGGGAACAGACTTCCCGTCAAGCCCTCTTTGTCGCAGAGGGTTGCTTCATCCTAAAATTAGGAGTGCTTTTTCCAGAATGTGATCGCGCCGGCGATTAAAATCGTGAACCCAGCGATCGCGTGGACAAAGCGGTTAACGGGGCGCAGGCGGAAAAGCCGTTTGGTTTTTTCCACGGGAACGCCCATGGCCAGCGGCACCGTCGCCAATATGATTTTGACGTTGGTCAACAGCGACGCGTTTCGGTGGTACACCAGGTCGTAGCGCACTTTCTTTTTGACGTCGCGCAAATCCAGATCCGAGCGGTGTCTCACTTGAGCGAGCCCGGTTAAACCCGGTTTCATGTGAAGCCGTTTGTGATAGTGAGGGATCTCCTGAGCGAGCTTTAAAATGAACTCGGGGCGTTCGGGCCGAGGGCCCACGATACTCATATCTCCCATCAATATGTTGAAAAGCTGCGGCAGCTCGTCTAAATGGGTCTGGCGCAAAATGCGGCCGAGCCGCGTAATGCGGGTATCACCCACCTGGCACCACTTGGCGCCATTCTTTTCGGCATCGGTGCGCATAGATCGGAATTTATAGATTGGGAAGGGTTTACCGTAAGCAGGGTCCTCGCGCCGATCAGCCGCGAGCGCGCGCTGTCCCAAGCGGCGATCGCCCTTGCGGCGGTTCAGCCCCACGCGGGCCTGAGAATAAAGAATGGGTCCCGGCGAATCGAGCTTAATGAGCAGCGTCACCACAAGCATAACCGGCGCGGCAGCCAAAAGCATGAGCGAAGACAAAATGACGTCCAACGCCCTCTGGGCGAAGCGATTCAGACCGCCCGTTTTGAGCGATTGAGATCGATTATGATGACGATGGAATGGTTGACTGGACTGATGTGAGTGACTATTCATCCCCCGATGACCCCCTTCATGAATAATTGCGACTGCCACATGATACCAGAAACGACCTATCGCAGTCTTAACATTATCGTAAACTTCCTGTAACATTTTGAGGCCTGAAACCGCGGAGGGGGCGGGCACTCTTCGACGGAACGGAGCGCTTTTGACGCTTAAAAGAAACGCTCTAAATCAGGTGGATTTGTTAACTTGAATTTTTAAGGAAGAAAATCCGACGGGTCTTGGGAAACCGCTCGATGGCGTAGCGCAGCATGGTGCGTGGCATGGTTCTGTAATGCTTCATTAGGAATGCCTCTTCCTGTCTAACCGAACAGCGTTTGCCCACTTCGCGCAGCATCCAGCCAACAGCTTTATGAATGAGGTCGTGCTTATCTTTAACGAGAAATTCAGCGACTTTTAAGGCCTCCGCCGCCTCGCCCCGCTTAATGTAGCGAAAGGTTGAAAGCATCGCGATCCGCCGCTCCCACAAGTTTTCAGACCGCGCCA
Organism: Elusimicrobiota bacterium; assembly: GCA_031362785.1. Lineage (GTDB taxonomy): Bacteria > Elusimicrobiota > Elusimicrobia > 2-02-FULL-39-32 > 2-02-FULL-39-32 > JANLTE01. The sequence goes on along the minus strand of JANLTE010000172.1, from coordinate 4,479 downwards.
GTTTGGCCAATAAAGACTTATCGAGGGGTTGTAAATAGGACCCCACAATGTGTTCGGCTGATGAATCTACCAAATCCCAATTGTTGATATGCGTAGTATTGGCAAGGTAAAAATCAAAAATTTCCTTTCTGATAGAATCATCCCCATTTTGATATTGATGAACTAAAATCAGGAGCGAGGCCAGCCGTTCTTCATGTATTTTGCTTTGAATTAAACTTTTTAGATCGAAAAGGGAAAGCTCATGGTATTTTTTTATCAGCTGGCGGGTCTTCGGCACAGTGACGCCAAGGAATTGATCTCCTTCCGCGTATTCGCCCGGCCCGGTTTTAAAAAACCGCCGCAGGGTTTTTGCTTTAACGGGATCGGATAAAGAATTTAATTCTTTTCTGAAGGACTGTAAGGAAACCGGATTGATTTCTTTTGATTTAGACTGCGGCGAGGAGCTTTTCATTGCTGGGGTAGGATTGAAGCGTTTCCACGAGGGTGCGGGCCGCGTCCACAATTTCGAGGTTGGCTAAAATGCCGCGCAATTTGTGGATTTTGGCAAGATCTTCAGGGGAGAGCAGCAACTCTTCTTTGCGGGTGCCGCTCTTGTTGATGTCGATGGCGGGGAAAATTCGCTGCTGGGACACTTCGCGAGAGAGCACGAGTTCCATGTTGCCGGTGCCCTTAAACTCTTCGAAAATCACCTCGTCCATGCGGCTGCCCGTGTCCACTAAAATCGTCGCGATGATGGTGAGCGATCCGCCGTTTTCTATTTTTCTAGCCGAGCCGAAAATGCGACGCGGAATTTCGAGAGCGCCGGCGCCGACCCCGCCCGACATAATTTTGCCGCCGCCGCGCTGCTCGGCGTTATGCACGCGGGAAAGGCGCGTGAGCGAATCGATCACGATCATCACGTTCTTGCCTTCGCCCGCTTCGGTCATGGCCTTGTGCATGAGCTGATCGGCCATCTGAATGTGGTGTTCATACGACTCGTCCGAAGACGACGACCAGACCTCGGCCGTCACGCCGCGCTTAAAATCGGTAACTTCTTCCGGTCGCTCGTCCACTAAGAGCGCATAAAGCTTAATATCCGGCGCGCTGACCGCCACGGCCTGGCAGAGGTGCTTGAGCAAAGTAGTTTTACCTGAACCCGGAGGCGCTACGATTAAACCGCGCTGCCCCATGCCGATAGGCGCGATCAGATCCATCGCGCGCATGGTAAGCTCTTTGGAACCCTTCTCAAGAACGATTCTGGGCGCGGGGTCCACCGCGGTGCCGGCAAGAAACGCGGCAGGACGCGCCGGACTTTGCGGCCGGGACTGACCCTGGTTTTGCTGGCGCTGATGCGGTTGACGCGGGCGCCACTGATTGTTTTTTTGGAAATGATTCATGAATGGTTGGGACTCTAAGAGTACTAAATTTCGACCGTTAATCGGCTAAAAATCCGAACTTTCCTGCGTTGAAGTCCTCAACCGCTTCATTGATCTCTTCTACGCTGTTCATTACGAAGGGTCCATAATGCACCAGGGGTTCTTCTATGGGCTCGCCGCTTAAGAAAAGCGCCAAGGTGTCGGCAAGGGCTTGCACGCGAACTTCGTCGCCGTCATTTTTGAACAGGATGAAATCCCCGTCCGAAACTTCGCGAGAATCGTTGGCCTTCACTTTCCCCTGCAGAACCAAAAGAGCCGCGTTGTAATCTTTCGGCATCGTCAGCCTGACTTCAGCGCCGGCCTTGAGTTTCAAATCCAGCATGTTCGCCGGAGAAAAAGTAGAAGCGGCGCCGTTCGTTCCGTTATATTCGCCCGCGATCACTCTGACGAGCCCTTGTCCCGAAGGCAACTCAATCGTAGGGATGCTCGCTTTCGTCAACGCCTGATATTTCGGCGCGGTTCGTTTGTGCCTCCGCGGCAGGTTGACCCAGATCTGCATCATCTGCATGATCCCGCCCGACTTCGCGAACGACTCGTCATGAAATTCATTATGCAAAATGCCGCCGCCCGCCGTCATCCACTGAACTTCCCCCGCCCCGATGATCCCGCCAGCGCCCGTGCTGTCGCGGTGCGCGATGGCGCCCTGATAGGCGATGGTAACGGTTTCGAACCCGCGGTGCGGATGTCGCCCAACGCCCCGCCGCTCGGTCGTGGGAGAATATTCGCGCGGCGCGTGGTAGTCGAGCAGAAAAAACGGGCTCATGCGCTTGTCGAAATCCGTCGCCGACGGGAAATAGTTGCTGACGTGGAAACCGTTCCCGACCCAATGCTCGGGCGCGCCTTTGAATACTTGCTCAATGGATCTTTTCATGGGGCTTCTCCTTTAGTTTGTTCAGTACATGTCTCAGTATGCCGTGCAACAACCGCAAATCCGCCGAGCGAAGGTTCCATTGCAGCAGCGTCTGCCGGATGACCCGGGCTTTTTTCGCGGGCTCGAACGCGTCCAAATATCCGGTCGCGCTGAACAACTGAACCGCTTGTTTCACCACCCATTCCCTGTCGTCCATCGTCGCCATCTTCACGCCGCTGGCCCGAACTCCTAAACCCTTTTTTGACAGCTCATAACAACACACGGCGACCGCGTGAGATAAGTTCATGGACGGAGTCGCGGGCGCGGTTGGAATCGTTATGTAAGCGTTACAGCGTTCCAAATATTTTTCAGTGAGCCCGGTTTTCTCGGAACCAAACAGCAGCGCGATTTTCGACACACCTTTAGATGCGTAATTCGCAAGATAGACGCTCAATTCGGGCAACCGCAGGACGGGTCGGAGCAGCCGGCGGTTGCGCACGGTCGTGGTACCCAAAACCAGCTGACAATCCCCTACAACCTCTTCGAGCGTTCTCGCTTTGCGCGCGTTCAAAACCAAATCTTCCGCGCCGACCGCGGACACGGTCTGGCGCCAGGTAGGCTCATAGGGGTTCACCACCGCAAGGTCGTTAAATCCGAAATTTGACATGGCCCGCGCCGCCGCCCCGATGTTCAGCGGATTCCTCGGCCGCACCAAAACGATCCGAACGGGAGGATGTTCACCCGATTGCTTCATGTGGATACTTTCGCGATCCGCCCGTTAACCGTATCGAACAATCAGGCGGGCTCTTCGCCGAAGCGGTAAAATGACCGAATAGTTTAATTCCATTGATTTTTCCTCGTTTCGGACTTCATGGGGTTTTGGAACGGTCCCAGCTTGAAATGTTGCCTGGTTTTGATTATAACAAATTAGGCAAGGACGGGGTCGCGGCGCGAGCCGTCTTGACAAACCGCTAATAATCAGTTATACTGATTATCAGTGAATATGACTATTGAGGCGCGGCCGTGACCAAAGGGGACCTACAGTTGCCGTCGGGGCTGATGGGGCGCTACGAGTTCCTCATGAACCGGCCGGCGCAGCGGATCCGGGAGGTAACGGAAAAAACGCTGGAACTCCTAAAAATTAACCCGAAGCAATACGGGATTCTCGCCGCGCTGCACAACGAAGGGCCCGCTTCTCAACGGGAAATCGGCGAAATGCTGAAGATCGACCGATCCACCATGGTGACGCTGACCGATGACCTGGAAAAAAAGAAGGCGCTGGTTCGGAAGGACCATCCCAAAGACCGCCGGTATTATTTGCTTTACTTAACCGCCTCGGGAAAAGAGCTTTTCCAGCAGGCGGACAGGCGGGTCCTGCAAGCCGAGGAAGACTTTCTGGTGCCGCTCACAAAAATGGAAAGGCAGGATCTGCGCAAATGCCTGTCAAAACTTTTTCGGTACGTCCCGCTGGTTGCGGTTTCTCTCGGGTCACTGACGACCGGCTTAATGGCGGACCAGACCACGCTCCAAGGAAGAGAGGCGGTCCGGGTATACAGGGCAAAAATACAGCAGGAAAGCCGGGCGACAGCGGAAAGCTCGAAAGACAAATCTCAAACGAACTCACACTCTAAAAAGATTAAGGAAAAGCAGAAGGAAGACGAACAGGATAGAATAATTTCAGACCAATTGAAGAAAATGCCGAAAGAACAAAGGGACCGGTCGGAACTGGAATATAGGACGAAGCGCGCCGAACAGCGGAATAAAAGCCGCAGGACCGGAGCAGAATCTAAAAATAAAAAAGGTTGATAAAATGGAAGAACAAATTAAAAAAGAAAAAACACCCTACAAGACTAAAAGCATTTATCATAACTATCAAAAAAGCATGGCCGAGAAAAACGTTAAGAGAAAGGGGCAGGGGCTTAAATCCATATACATCCGCACTTTTGAAGAATGGTGCAACGTATAAAGTCGATCGCTCTCGGTAAAAATGAATGATGCTTCGGAAAGGAACTGATATCAGAAAAATAGCGTTCGTCGGGAATTATTTACCCCGGCAATGCGGCATCGCCACGTTTACGACGGACGTGCGGACCTCCGTCGCCGCCCAATTTCCCAAGGTTGAATGTTTCGCCGTGCCCGTCAACGACATCGAGGGCGGGTACGACTATCCAAAAGAAGTCCTCTTCGAGATCGAAGAGCAGGATCTGGATTCTT
>JANLTE010000167.1:0-6440 GCA_031362785.1 Elusimicrobiota bacterium | reverse complement strand
CTTGAACCCCACAAAAAATTCGGGCGCGACCGGGTGTTCGACACGCCCATGTCCGAAAATACGCTCACCGGCATCGGAGTTGGCGCCGCGATGTGCGGCATGCGGCCCATCCTCGTTCACGCCCGCAACGATTTTCTGCTCCTCACTATGGACCAAATCGTCAACCACGCCGCCAAGTGGAAGTATATGGCGGGAGGGAAGTTGGACGTTCCCTTTTTAATCCGCGCAATTATCGGCAGAGGGTGGGGCCAGGCCGCGCAACATTCACAAAGCCTGCAAGCGCTTTTCGCCCACATCCCGGGGCTCCAAGTCATCATGCCCGCGACTCCTTACGACGCGAAAGGACTTATCCTATCCAGCCTTGAAAGCAACCGCACCACGATCTGCATCGAGCACCGCTGGCTGTACGACAAAACCGGTCCCGTTCCAGAGGAATATTTCACGATCCCGTTCGGCAAGGGAAACATTGTCCGTAAAGGAAAAGACATTACGGTGGTCGCAATATCCCACATGGTCCTTGAAGCTAAAACCGCCGCCGATGAACTATCTAAGGAAGGCGTTGACGTTGAGATCATAGATCCAAGGTCCATGCGGCCCCTCGATGAGGAACTGATTTTAGAGTCGGTTAAAAAAACAGGCAAGCTGATCATCATCGATACCGCCTGGACCGCCTGCGGCATGACGGCTGAAATCAGCGCGCTGGCCGCCGAAAAAGCGTTCAGATATTTAAAGGCGCCCATCCTGCGCCTCGGACTTCCTGACGTTCCCACGCCCTGCTCCTCGGTGCTGGAAGCGGCCTATTACCCGAACGCTCAAACCCTGTCAAAATCCATCAGGGCTCTCCTGAGCGGAAAGGAAGAAAAAATTTCACACCTCGAAACGGCTAAAATAAAAGAGAAAGAGTTTTCAGGACCTTTTTAACCTGTGGCCTCCATCACGGTCATCGTTCCCGCGCTGAACGAAGAAGGAAACATAGTCGAAACCATCCGCGAAATTACCCCGATCCTGGAGAGACATTTCGGCGATTATGAAGTTTTCATCTTCGACGATGGGTCCACCGACCGAACCGGGACCTTGGCCGATGAGCTCTCCGCCAAAAATCAAAAAATCAATGTGATCCACAACCCAACGACCATGGGGTTGGGCTACAATTACAAAAAAGGCGTCGAAAAAGCCACGAAAGATTTCGTCATGATGATCCCGGGCGACAACGAAATCACGGGCGAATCGTTTGAGGAGATGTTCCGACACCTCGGGGAAAAAGACATCGTCATCCCGCACACGGTCAATAGCGAGATTCGTCCCCTGGGGCGCCAAATTTTATCTACCGCCTACACCGCCATCATTAACCTCATATCAGGGCTGAACGTAAAATATTACAACGGGACCGTGATCCACAAACGAGACATCATCCAATCCGCGCGGATCGATACTGACAGCTTCGCTTACCAGAGCGAAGCCCTAGTCCGCCTGATCCGCGAGGGACGAACTTATGTGGAAACCGGAATGGTTTTAAAGGAAAGAAAAGCGGGACAATCCAAAGCCCTCCGGCCCAAAAACGTCCAACGCGTCTTAAAATCGATCTGGAAAATGTTCGTAGATATCCGCTTGAAATAGCGGAACATTGTAAAGAACTCTCCCTTAAAGTACAATTGCGCTAGCAAAGGTAAGGAGACAAATATCATCTCGTCCGACCAGGGTTTAACAAAGCACAACCGCAATCTCCGGGTCATGTTCATCGACATGATGGTGGAGTTTATTGATCCCATGCAAATTGAGCTGCTTTCAGCGCTCGCCAGGGAACGATGTAATTGCTCTACCTTTTTATCCATTGAGCAGGAACACGACCTCTGCGCCGATTTAAAGAGGATTCGCCCCAACATCGTGGCCTTAAGCGCCAAAACAGGTGGTTATCCGACCACGCTCCGCTACGCGCGCCTGGCTAAACGCCTCGTCCCCGGAGTCATCGTCATCGTTGGAGGTCCGCACACCACTTTTGACCAAAGTTTAATTGAATACGAAGAAGTAGACATCGTGATAGCGGGCGAAGCTGACGACGCTTGGGTGGAAGTTCTAAACTCTCTGCAATCGGGCCGGAGCCTGGACGACATCAATAACGTCTTCACGAAGTCCAACTGGAAGAATCGGTTTAAAAACGCCGATCCAAGCGAACGATACCGACACCTTTCCAACCGGCTGGAAGATTTGGACAAGCTGCCCTTCCTGGATCGAGAGATCGTCTACAGCCGCGTGCCCCACATCGCGAAGTTTCCCATGCGCTCCTACATGACTTCGCGCGGCTGCCCGTACCAATGCACCTACTGCTTTGAGCCCAAATTTAACGAGATGTACCGCGGCAAGGGCAACCCGTACCAGAGATACAGCCCCGAGCGCGTGGTAGAAGAACTACGATATATGATCGAGCGCTACCCAACCCAATTCATTAAATTTTACGACGACATCTTCTGGATCCGCCGCACCGTTGAGGAAGAGCCTTGGATCGAACAGTTTGCCAAACTCTATGAGAAGGAAATCAAGCTTCCGTTCTTTATCCTCACGCGCTGCAACATTTTAACTGAAGACCATCTGAAACTCCTGAAACCGGCGGGACTTCACTCCATGACGATGTCGATCGAGGCGGGCAACGATTACGTGCGAAACGAAGTCATTAAGCGGCATATGTCGCGCGAAGACATTTTGCGCGCCTTCAACCTCTGCTACGACTACGACATCAAAACTTTTGCCAACTCAATCCTTGCGATTCCCGTCGTTCCCGAAGAGTTAAAGAAAATGGGGAAAACCAATATTGAGCTGGACATTGAATCGCTCAAGATCAACGTGCAATCGAAAGTTACTTTTGGAGAGTTCACGATCATCCACCCCTACGCCGGCTGCCATTTCTCAGAGTATGTGGAGGATAACGGCTGGTTCTCGCAGAAAGACGATTTCAAAAAGTTACACCACTCCTATCAGAGCTGGAGTCCGTTAAACTGTTTCACTCCCGAAGAAAAAGCGATGCAGGTCAACCTAGCTTCGTTAGGCACCGTTTGCCTCGCCGCGCCCTGGACCTATAGCCTCATCGTCAACTATTTAATCAAGATCAAATGGCGCTGGGTGCAGGAATACGTTTATCACCCGCTCTACTTCATCGCGAAAGGATATCTCATGATGTTCAAAATTTATCCGATGAATCTGGGCTTCACTAATTTTTTCCACATGGCGCTCCGCGCCTGGAAAAATGAGGTCAACAAGCGTTCGCCCGGTAAAAATCTCTACGATGAACCGGAGTATGTGCCCCTCCAGGCCTCCGATAGCGCCGGGATGGCCGCAGGGAAACAAGATGAGTTGGCGGTTAAAGCCGCGAAAGAAAAGACGGTCTGCTGACGACACCGCGCTTAGACCATCTATTTCTTCCTTTCCCAATGAAGCCTACTGAACATGTTTTGTATGGAGCTGCCGCCTCGGCGGTAGCCGTTCCGTTTTATGGAACGGTTGGGGCCGCCTCATTTTTCCTGGGATCGATATTGATCGATCTCGACCATTACCTGGATTACCTTTATTTCAGCGGCTTTCGGAACTGGAGCATCAAAGACATGTTTCGATTTCACAGTAAAATAGCGATGTGTAAAAAGCAGGACGGATTCCTTGCTCTGGAAGCCTTTCATACCGCAGAGTTTTTGTTGGCGCTTTTGGCAGTTGGACTTTACTTCAAATCAAATATCGTTATCCTGATTTTCACGGGGATGATTTTCCACATGGCCCTCGATATCATCCGTCTCCGCGAATGGCACGCCGTCAACGTCCGAGCGCTTTCGTTTATTGAGTACTGGCTGCGCACGCGCAAAATGCGCCAGAGGGGAGTAGACCCCGAAGCTTTGTTTCATCAGGCTTACCAGGAAATTAAACCCCAGCCATAAGACTATAAAGCCGTAAAACCCTCTCGTTTGCAATGATAAAAAGATTTTGTATAATTCTGGGCCTATCATGAAAACACTCGTCACAGGCGGCGCGGGATTCATTGGAAGTCACTTAGCAGAGCGCCTGCTCGGCGACGGCCATGAAGTGTTGGTGCTGGACAACTACTCCACTGGCCGCAGGCAGAACCTCGATTTCCTGAAAGATAATCCAAAACTGAAAATCCACGAAGCGGACATTTCGAATTTTTCTGCGATTGAGCCCTATTTTTCCGGGATCGATTGGGTATTTCACATTGCCGCCTTAGCTGACATCGTTCCTTCCATTCAAAACCCGCTCAGCTATCATAAGTCCAATGTGGACGGCACGGTGAACGTGATGGAAGCCAGTCACAAACATGAAATCAAGCGGGTAGTTTACGCCGCGTCATCCTCCTGCTATGGGATTCCCGATTCTTATCCGACGCCCGAAACTTCCGAGATCCGCCCGCAGTATCCCTACGCGCTCACAAAAAATTTGGGCGAGCAGATCGTCATGCATTGGGGACAGATTTATAAAATTCCAGCCATCGCGCTTCGATTTTTTAACGTTTACGGCCCGCGATCCCGAACCTCAGGAACCTACGGAGCCGTGTTCGGAGTTTTCCTCGCGCAAAAACTAAAAAACAAACCCTTTACAGTGGTTGGAGACGGCAAGCAAACCCGCGATTTTACTTTCGTGACCGACATCGTGGACGCCTGCGTTACCGCCGCCGCCTCAAAAATCCATTCGGATGTCTTTAACGCGGGCACCGGAAAACCGGTGAGCGTCAACCGAATCGTTGAACTCCTGGGCGGCGTGCCCACCCATATCCCGAAGCGCCCGGGAGAGCCCGACTGCACGCATGCCGACATCAGCAAAATTTCAAAAACGCTCGGATGGAAACCCAAAGTTTCCATCGAAGAGGGCGTGGCCGTCCTCTTAAAAAACATCGACTACTGGCGGGAAGCCCCCGTCTGGACCCAGGAAACAATCGCCGAAGCCACGAAAGACTGGTTTCGGTATCTTTCTCCACAAGGTAAAGCATGAGCCAATCAACGAAGCCCAAAGACTTTAAGACGATCGCCCAATCTAAAATTGTTTCTTTAGACGAACTTGAAAAAATTGTAGCGGCCCTAAAAAAACAGGGGAAATCCGTGGTCCACAGCCATGGAGTGTTCGATTTAATGCACCCGGGACACATCATGCATTTCGAAGCCGCGCGGCGCGAGGGCGATGCGCTCGTTGTAACTCTGACCCGCGACGAACATGTGAACAAAGGGCCCGGGCGCCCCGTATTTAACCAGCGGTTGCGAGCCGAATCAGTGGCATCGCTCGCTTGCGTGGATTTCGTATCAATCAACGAATGGCCCACGGCCATCGAAACCATCAAAAAGGTCAAACCCGACGTTTACGCTAAGGGATCGGATTACGAAAACCCGGAAGACGACATCACCGGAAAAATTAAAGACGAAGAAGACACTGTTAAATCGGTGGGCGGCCGGATACATTTTACACACGAAATCTCATTCAGCTCAACTTCGATTTTAAACCGCCACTACATGGTGTATCCCGACCAAGCTCAAATATTTCTCGAAAAATTTCGCAAAAAACACCAGGCCGGCGAAATGATACAGGTTTTGAAAGACCTCAAAGGTTTAAAAACGCTGGTGATCGGAGACACCATCATCGACGAGTACCGTTATTGCAGCCCCATGGGGAAATCTCCAAAAGAAAGCATCGTTGCGTCCAAATATCTGCGCGAAGAGGCGTTCGCGGGCGGAGTGCTCGCTTGCGCCAACCACCTCGCAGGCTTTTCGGAAAACGTCCACCTCCTGACTTGTTTGGGAACAAGCAACAATTATGACAATTTCATACTGGAGCATTTAAAGCCGCATGTTAAACCATTCTTCTACTACCGCGAAGACGCTCCAACGGTCGTCAAGCGCCGCTATGTGTGGGACCCGTTCCTAGTGAAGCTTTTCGAAGTGGTGTTCTTAGACGATCACCCGCTTCCCAAAATTACTGAAAAGAAATTCCTTGATTTCCTAAAAAAAAATCTGCACAAGTACGATCTGGTGCTGGTCGCCGATTACGGGCATGGATTTTTAAGCCCCGCCATCATCGACCTGCTCTGCAAGAAAGCCAAGTTTTTAGCGGTAAACGTGCAGACCAACAGCGCCAATACGGGGTTTAATACCATCAATAAATACCCGCGCGCGGATTATGTTTGCATCGATGAGCCCGAAATGCGGCTCGCCTATCAGGATAAATTTGGAAAATTGGAAGAGATCATTGAAAAAGCGGCCAAGCGCATGAAAGCGAAATATGTAACGGTGACGCGCGGACACCTGGGTTCGCTCGTCTATAGCAAAAAAGGCGGATTTTTCCAGACGCCTATTTTCTCAAAAGAGATCGTAGACCGCGTGGGAGCGGGCGACGCCTTCTTGGCGGTAACGGCGCCCTGCGCGATGAAGGGAGGAGCCCCTGAGCTCGTTGGATTCATC
>JANLTE010000121.1:0-2127 GCA_031362785.1 Elusimicrobiota bacterium | reverse complement strand
GACCGGCTCGGCCTCGTCGATGACAAAGGAAACTATGTTACGCCACAGCAGACGTTCGCGCTATTGCTCTATTATCTTGCGGTCGAAAAAAAATTAAAGGGGAAAGTGGTCCAGGCGGTTTCCCTCGGATATTTGTCCGAGCGGATCGCGCGAGACCTCAATCTGCCGTTTGAAGAAGTTCCGGTCGGCTTCAAATATGTGGCGGAAAAAATTCTGGCCGGCGACGTGCTCGCGGGCGGAGAAGAATCTGGAGGATACGCGTTTGGCCGCACTTCCTCCAAAACGAGATACGGCAGCATCCTGCCCGAGCGCGACGGCTTCTTTTCCGCTCTCCTGCTTTTGGAAATGATCTTAAAGCTTAAAAAGCCGTTAAGCCAAATTCTCCAGGAATTGCAAATGAAGTACGGAACATCCGCATACCTCAGGCAGGACGTCCGCCTCGAGCGCCCCATTGAAGACAAAGCGCATTTCATCGAAAAGATAAAGAAGAAGCTGCCTGCGAAATGGATCAATTCAAAAATAAAAGAACTGAGGACGCTGGACGGCTTAAAAATTATCGTGGAAGACGGATCGTGGATTTTAATGCGGCCGAGCGGCACTGAGCCGTTGCTGCGCACCTACGCAGAGTTTCCGACCTCTGCGCTCGCGCGCGAAGCGTTGGACCGCCTCGGAAAAATCATCGAATCGGCGGGGACTTTAAAATAATTTTTCGCCGTAAAAAGCGAAAAATGCTACAATAAAAATCCGCGAGCGATTTAAAATAATAAGAAAAAAGGGAGGAAGTTTATGGGACAGGGCAAGTATTTTTTCACTTCGGAATCGGTCACCGAGGGCCATCCTGACAAGGTCTGCGATCAGATCTCAGATGCCGTTTTAGACGAAGTCTTACGGCAGGACCCCATGGGTCGCGTGGCCTGCGAATCGTTCGTAACGGTAGGGCTGGACATCGTGGGCGGGGAAATCACCACGAAGTCCTATGTCGAAGTGGGCGACCTCGTGCGCGAAGTCGTGAAAGACATCGGATACACCCATTCCAAATACGGATTTAATTACGAGACCTGCGCGGTACTAAACGCCATCGGCAAACAGTCTCCGGACATCGCTCAAGGCGTAGACACGGGCGGCGCGGGAGATCAGGGCTTGATGATCGGTTACGCTTGTAACGAAACTCCCGAGCTCATGCCGACTCCCATCAGCTTCGCTCACAAACTTTCAAAGCGCCTCGCGGTCGTGCGCAAAAAGAAAATACTTCCTTACTTGGGACCGGATGGAAAATCTCAAGTCACCATCGAGTATCACAATAACCAGCCCGTCCGAGTAGACACCGTCGTCATCAGTTCTCAGCATACAGATGAAATCCTGGATAAGAGCGGCAAGAAGATCACCGAAAAAGCCCGCCAGGAAATGATTGAAGCGATCATTAAACCCGTCATTCCAAAAAACATGATGGATTCCAAAACCAAGTTCTATGTAAACCCGACCGGAAAGTTTTTAATCGGCGGTCCGCAGTCGGACACCGGTATGACCGGCAGAAAAATTATCGTAGACACCTACGGCGGATGGGCTGCGCACGGCGGCGGAGCCTTCTCGGGTAAAGATCCAACAAAGGTGGACCGCTCGGCCTGCTACATTGCTCGCTACATCGCTAAGAACGTCGTGGCGGCGCGCTTGGCTTCCCAATGCACCGTTCAATTAGCTTACGCCATCGGCGTTGCAGATCCCGTCAGCATCATGATTGAAACTCACGGCACCGGTAAAGTGGATTCTGCGACCCTTACCGACCTCGTGCGCGAGATGTTCCCGTTAACGCCCAAGGGCATTATCGATCACCTGAAACTTCGCCGCCCCATCTATCGACTCACCGCCGCTTACGGGCACTTCGGAAGGACCGAAGAGGAGTTTACCTGGGAAAAGACCGATAAAGCCGATCAGCTTCGCAGGGCAGCGGAAAAAGCCGCTTAAGTTGCGGAAAAAGGTTTAGAATCGTTAAAACTGCCCTGTTGCCTTATACTAAGGAAGCAGGGCAGTTTTTCAAAGAAAACGTCACCTGGCTTACTAGGATAAGGAGAAATCATGTCAACCAATTTTAATTTAGTTCAAGAAAGAGGGAACCAGATGAAATACCAC
>JANLTE010000105.1:0-4991 GCA_031362785.1 Elusimicrobiota bacterium | reverse complement strand
GCTCTATCAAAAAGTTTTCGCCAACGAGAGCATTCGAGAACGGCGGTTTGAAGTGGATTCGCTCAAAGATTTTCTGGAAGATAATCCCGACGCGCTGAACCGCAGGTATGAAAAGAGCGCGCTTAAGCTGTCCGGTCAATCGGTATCCGGCGCCTTGATGCGAGCGAAGGTTCGCCCGAACGCCGTTTCATTTTTAGCATCGAGCACCTGCACCGGTTATCTTTGCCCGGGCCTTTCCGCGCGCCTTGTGGAGGCCTGCGGGTTTAATCGCGCCCTGCGATATGTGGACGTTGTCGGGATGGGCTGCGGAAGCGCCGTTCCTTCAATCGAGCAGTGTTTCAATTATTTATTAGTTCATCCCCAATCAAAGGCGATATCCGTTTCAACTGAAGTATGTTCTTCGGCAATTTATTCGGGAGACTCCGCGGATCTCGTCATTTCAAACGCCATCTTTGCGGACGGGTCGGCGGCCTGCGTCCTCGAAAACGTAAAATCAAAAACGCGACCCGCTATACTCGGTTTTGAATCCATTACTTATCCGGAATGGCGCGATGCATTAAAGTTTACAACCCAAAACGGGAGATTGCGGAACGTTTTGGATAAAAGAGTTCCAGAGTTTGCAGGACGCGCTGCCGGGGACGTCGTGAAAAGCATATTAAAACGATTTTCACTTCGCACTTCTCAGATGGATCACTGGATTTTTCATTCGGGTGGCCAAAAGGTTTTGGATTCCATTCAAAAGACGCTTGGTTTGACCGGTCCGGAGATGGCCGCTTCCCGAGGAACTCTTCAAAAGTATGGAAATCTTTCTTCACCGAGCGTCCTATATACGCTCCATGACCTGCTCGCGTCAGGTCGTTCGAGTCGCGGCGAAAGAGGACTGATCGTCACTTTCGGCGCTGGCTTCGCGATCCATGCCTGCCTTATTGAATTTTAAGCGGACGAACTCCCCCTGGCTAACGGACCTCTCGGCCAGAGTTCATGCTCCCGAAATCATGGACCAATCGGATCTTTCCGATTCTGAAATGATTCAGACTTTGCGATTTCTGCGCATCACCAATCAATATTTTGGCGGAATCTCCGTAATCATAAAACACTTATGCGCATTTTGTTATTCTTTGGATAAGAGCCGGGCTTTGCGAGTGCTGGATATTGGCACGGGCCTCGGAGACATACCTGTGGCTGTCGCGCGTTGGGCGCATGCTTCGGGGCGGCGGATTGAAATTGTGGGGCTTGAACTAACGGGTTCGATCTTTCGGTTGGCGTCTAATCATACGAAGGACTTCCAAAACATCACCATTGATGAGGGTGACATTTTTTCAAACCGCTATGCGGACGGAAGTTTTGATGTCGTGATGGGTTCGCTTCTCCTGCATCACCTAACGGATGATGGCCTGGGATTGATCTTTAAAAAAGCGGACAGACTGTCTCGCCTTGGCGTTATTTTTAGCGATCTTGAACGAACCCTGGTCAGCTACTGGGCGATCAAATCATTGTCGCGGTTGATCGGAAATGAAGTCGTGCGCCACGATGGGCCGCTCTCAGTCCGCCGGGCGTTTCGGCTGGAAGAGTTAAATCGAGCCGTTCGAAAAGGTGGATATGATTATCTGAAAGCGCGGCGCGAACCGTTTTTTCGTTTGAGCGTCGCCGGAATAAAAGAGCGTGGATGAAGTAGTTTCGCGAACGGCTTTGTTAGCAGGCGCTACGGGCGCGGTGGGCCGCTTTTGCCTCGAATATCTATTAGAGTCCCCCCGTTACTCTAAAATCGTTGTATTGACTCGGTCCCCCCTCAAATTTGACAATCCAAAAATGCAAAAATATCAAATTGATTTTGATCGCATAAACGATTACAAGGAGTTGTTCGGAGTTGATGATATTTTCTGCAGTTTGGGATTAATCGCACAGAAGGCGTCGTCGAAGGAAGAGTATTATAAGGTGGACGTTTCTTACCCCTATCAAATGGCTCAGCTTGCGATCACCTTCGGGGCAAAGCGCTATTTTTTGGTTTCTTCAATTGGAGCGAATTCTCAATCACGATTTTTTTACTGGAAGATGAAAGGCGAGGCGGAACGACGGATTTTATCGCTCCCTTTTAAATCGGTGCGGATATTCAGACCCGCCTTAATTATTGGACCAAGAAAAGAATTTAGGTTGAACGAATTTCTGGCGATACTGCTCTTCAAAATATTTTCGTTTCTGTTCGTTGGCAAAGCGTCCCGCTTTAAGCCGATGTATGCCAAAGACATTGCGAGGGCAATGGTCCGCTCAGCCATGGACGATCGCGCGGGGGTGCATATTTATGAATCTTCAGATATCCGGTCTATTTCCCGTTAATCCTCGAACCTCATGAAATTAAGCGCCTGCGTCATTGGCGCCGGTCCCGCAGGGTCTAGCGCCGCATTAGGGCTTGTCAGGGCCGGATTTTCCGTCACTATTTTTGAACAATTCCGTGAAGCGCCTCGGAGAGTTTGCGGGGCGTTTTTGAGCCCAGAAGCCATCGTTCACCTCGAGTGGTTGGGCATTTTAAGCGAGGTTCAGAAGCAAAGCGTTCAAGTCGAAAGCGCGAGGGTCTCAGTGAAGGACCAAATCGATACTTTTTCCATCGCGCAGAGCGGTCGATTCGGATGCGCCATTCCGCGTGCAACTTTAGAGGCGATTTTGGAGCGACGGGCGCTGCAGGAAGGGATCAAAATTCAGAAAGGTTTTCGCGCGAGCTCCTTGTCCGAGGAAAAAAATCGCGGATGGATCTTAAGTGTGCGCAATCTCGATCTAAATGAGGACCAGGATGTATGGATGGATCTGGCGGTTGCAGCCGATGGACGCTTCTCATCATTTCGAAATAAAATCCAACCGCTAACGAGAGGTTGGATGGGGTATAATTCTGAGTTTTTAGGAGTGAAACAACATCCAGGTGAATTATCTCTGCATTTCTTCCCGGGCGGGTATATTGGGATGCTCGCCTATGCGGACGGAATAACGAATGTTTGCGGACTAGTGAGGAGCGATTTCAAAGATAAAATAAATGGAGACTGGAATGAGGTTTTTAGCGCGATTTTGAAATTAAGCATTCCGCTTCGCTCAATGATGCGAGACGCAAAGTCCATCGCGCCATGGAAAGGGGTGGGACCGCTTCCTTATGGAAGCTATTTGCGGCATGCTCCAGGAGTTTTCCTTTCCGGCGACAGCGCGGGCGTTTGCGACCCCTTTATGGGAGAGGGAATCTCTCGCGCGCTTGCTTCAGGGCCCATGCTTTACGCGGCTTTGCAAAGCCAATCGCGAGATGCCGCAGGAATTCGAAACGGGTGGAAAGTGTATGAGAAGAATTGGAAAAAAAGATATGGGTTCAGGTCTAAAATCGGCTATCCCATTCGCCTGGCTAATCGAGCGGGGTGGACTTTAAATTTGGCTCGGAGCTGGGTGATCAACCGTGAACGCGCTAGAAAATTATTTCTCTCCAAAATTCATACGATCGAACCGGCGGCGCGTTAAACGCCGAGGTCAGAGCATAATTTGGAAACAGCGCTGAAAGCCCGATCGGCTAAAATAGAGGCCATATCTACAGATCCACCCTCCGGCGTTAAAACAAGGTTGATGTTAGGATCGCCGAAAGGCCCCCAGCGTTTGGAAGAAGTCACTTCCGGCGTCGTTGGGTAAAAGGAGCAAGTCGGCGTGCCTAACGCGACCGCCATGTGGAGCGGACCGGTCGAGCTGGAAACCACCATCCGCGCTCCCGCCAGGATGACAGCCAGATCGCGAAGGCCAAATTTTTCTCCGTGAAAAACGTGGATGCTCGGATTCAACAGCATTTCAACTTTTTTCGCGATCCATTCTTCGCCAGGCCCTGTTGTAAAAATAACCTCCCCCAGCTCTCTGACGAGTCTTTGCGCGAGGGCGATGTAATTTTCAATCGGCCAATTTTTTGCCGATCCGGCCGATCCCGAATGAATGACTATGGGTTTCCTTGCAGGGTTCTTGATCATTCCCGATATTTGATCCGTTCCAAATTTCTTTTCCCGCTCAGTTAAGATGAGAACGGATTTTTTTACGATCCGTTCAGCGCCGCAGGCTTTCGCGAGGTCTAAATTATATTCCGCCTCGTGCTTTTTTACCTGCGATCTGTTTTGTGCTATACGGCAGTTTAGGAGTATCGCGGCGACTTTAGAAAATGGACCGACTCTGAGAGGGACTCCCGCGAACGCGGTTATTAGTATTGAGCGCGTTTCCGCATAAAAATGTATGGCCACATCGAACCGTTCCATCCGAATCGTTTGAACTAGGCTCCAAAAAGATTCACCTTGAGCGTCCGTTCGAATAATGCGGTCAACGGCCGGGTTGTTCTCAAGAATTGGCGCCGATTGCGATCGGCACAGAAATCCTATGTAAGCGTTGAGGTATGTTTCCTTGAGACTCATGAGCGCTGGAGTCGTTAGAATGAGGTCTCCTATTTTATCGGTGCGAACCAAAAGGATGCGCGCGTTAGTGGCAAGCTTTATAGGAATCATGGCACCAGTATTTTTTTCCAGCTCTGGCAGAAATTATTCATTGAATACGTATTTTCGCAAAGGTTTCGGTTAAAATCTCCCATTTTTCTGCATTGGGCAGGTTTGATCAGGAGAGTCTTAATTTTATCAGCCATCTCTTCCGCGTTTGAAATGGGTACAAGGAATCCGCCTTCCCCCTCTTTTAAAATTTCAGGGATACAACCCACGCGGGTCGCAATGACCGGTTTTCCCTGCGCCATCCACTCCAGCAATGCCCGCGACACTTCTTCAGAACCGACGGACGACACGATTCCAATCGCGAACGCCTGGGTAAAATTCCCGATCTCTTCATGCCGTAGGAAACCGTGGTAGAGTACATTTTTAAGGTTCAGTGATTCAATTTCTTTCAATAGATCGTTCCATAATAAATTTTCTTCCGGACCCGCTAAATGCAACTCGGCTCCTGGAAAAGTGTTTTGCACGATTTTAAAAGCTCGAAAGAGGTCCGAA
>JANLTE010000067.1:0-1913 GCA_031362785.1 Elusimicrobiota bacterium | reverse complement strand
GGCGTGCCCATTTACGGCGGCGTGCCCATTCAGCCGCAGATCAAAGCGCTCATGTACGGTCCGGACATCATTTCCGCGACGCCCGGGCGGCTGCTCGACCACATTTGGTCGGCTCGCATCAGCTTCCGCGACTTACAGCTGCTGGTACTAGACGAAGTGGACCGCATGCTCGACATGGGGTTTTTGCCAGACATCAAGCGCATCATCAGCCTGTTGCCCGAGAAGCGCCAAAACCTCGTTTTTTCCGCGACCATGCCGTCGCAAATCCAAAAGCTCGTTCATGAAATTTTAACGAACCCCGTGCTGGTGCAGGTGGGGCAGCGTTCGTCCGCCCCCGTTGGAATCCGCCACGCGGTTTATCCCGTGCAAAAACATTTGAAGACCGAGCTGCTGGAAGAGCTTTTGCGCATGGAAGGCATGACTTCAGCGATCATCTTCACGCGGACCAAGCATTTAGCCGACCGCCTCACGCTTTCGCTTAAAAAGCGCGGCTTTAAAGTTTCGGTGCTTCACGGCGACCGCAGCCAGAGCCAACGGTCGCAGGCGCTCGAGAATTTCAAGAACGGATACAGCCAGATACTGGTCGCCACCGATCTCGCGGCGCGAGGGATCGACATCTCGGACATCAGCCACGTTATCAATTATGACATTCCCGGCACGCCAGAAGATTATGTTCACCGCATCGGCCGCACGGGCCGCGCCGAAGCTACAGGCGACGCGTTCAGCCTCGTGGACCGCTCCGAAGAGCAAATGGTAAAATCCATTGAACGGATCATGGGGAAACAGATCCCCCGCGTTACCTTGCCCAATTTCGATTACAATAAAGCCGCGCCCCATCAGCCCCCTTCGCATTCACATTCGCACCCCAGCTCTCAACATCACCGTCCCCGCCGTTCTTTCCGTTAACGATCACCGATTAACCCCGGATCGCGTTTGCAAGTTCGGCGCGTTCCTTATAAAATAGATTTCGTCAATCGCAATCCCCCTTTAATAAAGGAGTTGGCTTATGCTGAACACTTCAATTTGTGTGCTTATTGGCCTGGCGGGAGGTTACGCCAGCGGTCTGGTTGGTCTAGGCGGCGGCGTGTTAATCATCCCCGCTCTCGTTTTCTTCCTTAAATTTCCGCAGCACCTCGCGCAAGGAACTACATTGGCGCTCATGCTCCCTCCGATCGGCATCCTGGCCGTGCTTACCTATTACAAGCAAGGTCTCGTCGATTGGCGGGTCGCGATCCTGCTCGGGGCAGGATTCATTTTAGGAAGCTGGATCGGCTCGCGGACCGCGCTCGGAATGTCCGACGCGCTTCTATCAAAAGTTTTCGGAGTGTTCCTGCTGGCGGTTTCCATCAAAATGATTTTCTTCAAATAACCTGGGTCGAACACAAATTTTATAGAATATAATGAGTTTAATCAAAGGAGATTCATCATGAAAAATAAAATCTATAAGATCGCGATGGTAGGGCTGTTAACGGTAGGGTTTGCATGGAAGTTCGCCGCGGCAGCAGTGGATCCCGCGATGGACCCCATTAAAGTGGGACCGAACAACTATAAGTCTATTTTTGAGAATGACCGCGTGCGCGCGCTAGAGGTCACCTTTAAACCGGGCGAAAAAATCATGATGCATTCGCACCCCGACCACTTCGCCTACGCTTTAACCGACGGGATGCTGAAAATCACCAGCTCAGAGGGAAAAGCCGTGGACGTCGTGGCCAAACAGGGGCAGTTGTTCTGGATGGACGCTCAGTCCCACGCCGCGGAGAACCCGGGCAAAACCGAATTCCGGCTTTTGGTCGTGGAACTGAAAGAACCTAAAGCGATGATGAAAATGGAACCGGCCAAAGCGGCTCCCATGAAAACGGAACCGATGAAAGCCGAACCCGCGAAAATGGCCCCCAAAACGAAATAATAGTTTC
>JANLTE010000050.1:0-2190 GCA_031362785.1 Elusimicrobiota bacterium | reverse complement strand
CGGATCTGCCCATGTATCAGCGGGCCAGACAGGGGATCGGATACTTGCCTCAGGAACCGTCCATATTCCGCAAGCTCACCGTAGAAGAAAATTTAAAAATTATATTGGAAACGCTCCCGCTGACTTCCGTGCAGCAGGAAGAAAAAGCCGATCAGCTTTTGTCGGAACTGGGGCTCCTTGACCGAAAGAAGCAAATTTCTGGCACTCTCTCCGGCGGTGAAAAGCGGAGGCTTGAAATCTGCCGCGCGCTTTTGAACGACCCGAAATTTTTACTCCTGGACGAGCCTTTCGTTGGGATCGACCCCATCACGGTCGCGGACCTCCAAAATATCCTAGGAGAGCTCCGGAAAAAAGGCCTCGGGGTGTTAATCACCGATCACAACGTGCGGGACACGCTTAAAATAATCGACCGGGCCTACGTCGTCCATCAGGGGAAAGTACTTTTGGAGGGAGATGCGCAAACCTTAACCGAGAGTTCCGAAGCCCGGCGCATTTACCTGGGAGAACAATTCGAAATTTAGAGAGAACTTGCATCCAAAAGCATTTGGTTCATTGACAGGTTTTCGACGAAAAGATAAAATACCGTTACTTAATATGAGATTTAATATTACCGCTCGACACATTGCTTTAACTCCCGCCATCACCGACTACGCTAGAAAAAAAGTCGAGAAGACCCAAAAATTTTTTATTGACATTATTTGGGCGCAAGCCATTCTCTCGGTTGAAAAGCTTCGCCACATTGCTGAATTCGTGGTCCATACTCCGGGCGAGACGTTCCGCACTGAAGGCGTTGCGGGCGACCTTTACGCCGCCATCGACATCGCCTCGCATAAGTTGGACCTGCATTTAAAGAAAGTGAAGGAAAAGACGAAGAATTACCGCAGCGGTAAATCGGCAAAATCGCTTGTGGCTGTCAGCGGGAGCCTCCGCTCAAAGGTTGCCGAATCTGAAGCTGGCGTCCTGCCCAGCAAAATATCCGACGTCAGCCAGGTCAACGCCAAGTGGATGACCATTGAAAAAGCGCTGACTGAAATTGAGTCGGGATCTAAACCCCACTTCATTTTTGTAAACGAAAGTACCAACCGCATTAACCTGATCTACAAAAAATCAAAAAAGGGTTTTGGCCTGGTTGAGCTCGAAGAGCCACACTTTTAAGGAGCCGATTTCAATTGTCCAGCCGAGAAGCCACCATTAACCTGCTTGATTACCTTCCCGAAGCTTCCGTCGCGGTCGACCTAATAAGCCAGACGAAGCGTGAAGTTTTAAAAGAAATGGTCGGGGTCCTGGCCAAAGCCCATGATTTAAAAGATAGCGCCAAAGTGCTCGAATCCTTGTTCGAAAGAGAAGACCTGGGTTCCACTGGGATCGGTCAAGGAATCGCGATCCCGCATGGCAAATGCGATTATGTCGGCAAGGTCGTCGCCGCTCTCGGGATTTCTAAAAAAGGAATAGATTTTGACTCTCTCGACGGCGAACCGGTCCACCTTTTTTTCATGTTGGTAGCGCCTAGCAATTCCGCGGGTATCCATCTCAAAATTCTCGCAAAAATATCGCGGCTCTTAAAAGACAAGTTTTTCCGGCAGGCGTTGCGCGAGGCTAAGCTGGCAAATGAAGTCCTAAAGCAAATTAAAGAAGAAAACGATTATTAATAACAGGACGAACTTAGCTCTTTCGCTACCCCTTCCGCACTCCCGGATTTCATGACGCTCACAGTTCAAGAATTCTATAAGGAAAAAAAAGAAGATTTTCTGCTCGAGCTTGTAGCCGGCTCCGGGGGGCTCTCCCGAGAAGTCTCAGTTTCTGAGCTGAATCGCCCGGCGCTAGCCATCGGTGGGTTCTTCGAAAATTTTCGTTGGGAACGGGTCCAGGTCATCGGCCGCGGCGAGCACGCCTACTTAAACCACGTCGTTTTGAAGAAGTCCCACGAATACCTTAAAGATTTTTTTAAATTCAAAATTCCCTGCATCATTTTGACACATAAACAGGAGCCTAAGCCCGAGCTCCTGGAACTCTCCGATCAGTTTCAGGTTCCATTTCTTGTGAGCGGCCTTGAAACCGCCGTTCTTGCCTCAGAGCTCGCGGCTTACCTCGAGGATCGGTTGTCCCCCACCATCACCTTACACGGAGTATTGGTCGACGTTTATGGCCTGGGAGTTTTAATTTCGGGCGATTCCGGCATCGGGAAATCCG
>JANLTE010000290.1:0-2718 GCA_031362785.1 Elusimicrobiota bacterium | reverse complement strand
AAGTGGCAACGAAAGGGCTTTGGCTTCGCGTATTCAGCGTCCGAGCGGTCGCGTTCTCGCGACCCAGCTCCTTTGTCTGCGATTCAAGCGAGGTGAAATTCCTGAAATCGATGATGTAATAATCGATCCCGATCCGAGCAGAATTGTCTTTGCCCCAGAGGCGCTCAACTTCAAAGTTTCCGGACGGCTTTCCAAAATCGTAGAGGCCTTTACCCCACTTTTCGTTGGCCGTTTCTTTTAAGAGTTGAATGCGGTAAGCGCCGCCCAGCTTGAAACGCCAATGTTGGTTGGGGGAGTAAATGCCCTTCACTCCACCCGAGTGATCCATCGCCTGCTGAAAGAGCGTACCGCCGCCCACCAGGTCCTGCACCGATTTAACGCCGCGCCAAGAGGTTGAAAGCGTTGGGATCAGGGACCATCGATTATTGAAGGCGACCGCGGGAGCGTAAAGAGCCCCAATATTACCTGAGAGTTTGGATTCCTCGTTCTGAAAAAAATACTGTCCGCCCATTAACCGGGCGTTAATCACATGAGAAACCTCCAGCGCCTGAGCTGAAGAATATAATAATACGCAAAATAATGTAAAGAGTGAGAAGGGGCGTCGTACTTGCATGGTAAGCTAATTATAAGGAAGTTGTTGAATCTGTCAATAACTTTTCTAAACTTTATCTTTGATCTCTTTTTTGCCTCTCCCCCCAGAGTGCTTGCCCGCCAATATCCGGTTCAGGGCGGACAAATAGGCTTTGGCGCTGGCCTCGATAATATCAGTTGAAGTCCCACGGCCTTGCATTTTCGTGCCATTATAATCGAGGCGAACGGATACTTCACCCATGGCATCTTTACCGCTTGAAATCGCGCGGAGCGTGTAGTCTTCAAGAGTAATGTCCAAGTTCACGATTTTATCGATAGCTTTGTAAGCCGCGTCTACGGGTCCGTCTCCGCAAGCAGCCTCCTGCAGGACCTTTTCCCCTTTTTTCAGTCGCACGGTCGCCGTGGGAACCGTTGCGGTACCTGAAGAAGTGTTCAGATATTCCAGCATATACGCGTCCTGCCTCGCCGATTTTCCTTCTGACAATAGTGAAATCAAATCGTCGTCAAAAACATATTTCTTTTTATCGGCCAAAGTTTTAAATTTTTCGAACGTTTCCTTCAACTCGGTTTCGTTGAGCTCAAAACCCAGGTGCTTTATGCGGGAATTGAGTCCGTTTCTCCCGGAACGAGCGGTTATTAGGAGCGAACTTTCCTCAAAACCCACATCCTTGGGATCCATGATTTCATAGGTGGTGCGGTTCTTAATCATGCCGTCTTGATGGATGCCGGAGGAGTGAGAAAAAGCGTTTCGCCCAACGATCGCTTTGTTTGGTTGAACCGCCACACCTGTGATCTGACTCACCAGACGGCTGGAACGATAAATTTCCCGGGTGTTGACGCTCGTGGCGGCTCTGAACAGGTCCTGCCGAGTCTTCAGGGTCATTACGACTTCTTCAAGGGAAGCGTTGCCGGCGCGCTCTCCAAGCCCATTGATCGTACACTCGACCTGGCGCGCGCCGCTTAAAACAGCGGCCAACGAGTTTGAAACTGCTAGCCCCAAATCGTTATGGCAATGCACGGAAATAACGGCCTTGTGGATGTTGGGCACGCGCTCGAAAAGACTCTTAATGAGCTGGCCGAACTCTGCGGGGACCGAATAGCCCACGGTATCTGGGATGTTCACCGTGGTAGCCCCCGCGGCGATCACAGACTCGACGACATTGCAGAGGAAATCCAAATTAGAACGCACCGCGTCTTCAGGCGAAAACTCAACGTTTTTGGTGTACTTGGAAGCGTGCTTTACCATTTCGATGGCGCGATCAAGAACCTGCTGAGGCGACATCTTAAGTTTAAACTTCATGTGGACATCGGAGGTTGCTAAAAAAGTGTGGATACGCGGATGTCTGGCAGGTTTGACCGCGTTCCAACATGCATCGATGTCGCTTTTGATGCAGCGCGCAAGGCCGCAAATTTGAGGAGCGTGCGATCCTTTCCGCCCAACGGTTTCAGCGATGCGATGGACCGCTTGAAAATCTCCAGGTGAGGAAATTGGAAATCCCGCTTCAATGACGTCAACCTCGAGTCGCGCTAGAGCTTGAGCCACTTCTAATTTTTCCTGGGCGTTCATGCTGCAGCCCGGCGATTGCTCGCCGTCTCTGAGCGTCGTATCAAAAATATAAACTTTATCTTTCATCAGGGAGTGTTTTTACGACGTATTTCCCACGAACTTCCCTCGGGCGTTTCCACTTTCAAAGCCTTATCCGCACGAGGAATCCCGCGAAATTTATAGATCCGCCAGAGATATTCAAAAATCCCGGAACAGATGTAACCGACGAACATTACAAAAATAGCGTTCTGCGGATAAATGTAAATCATCAGACATACAAGGACCGTGGTTAAAAAGGCCCGAATGGATTTAGGTTTGAACAAGTTCATGCGTTTGAACGAAGAGTAATGAAGGCTGGACACCATCAATATCGAAAGAATGAAAACGATCCCGGGCAGCAGGTGATAGAACGCCGGTATTTGTTTCATGACAAGCTTAATGGTCCGCGCTTTTTTTCCTTCGGTCCAGATGTCGTACAAAATCACAAAGGACGCGAGGATCCCGCCAGCTGCAGGCGTAGGAAGCCCCATAAAGTAAGGAGAGGCTTCTTCCTGATTGTCGGAATGGGATTTAATGTTGAA
>JANLTE010000288.1:0-2930 GCA_031362785.1 Elusimicrobiota bacterium | reverse complement strand
GAAGCGCGTGATGATCTGCCCGCCCGGCGCCCGCACCACCATCCGTGTGACTGATATGAGCTATTTTCACGTTGATTTGCTGGTTTACCAGCTGCTTGTTGTAGTTACGACCGCGAATTATGCCGTTTCGCACCATTGCCGCCAGTTTCACCGCGGAAGGAGCCACGTTCTGCGGCATCCACCCCGCCTTGGCCACCTGAAGCCGCTGCATCGCGGCTTTCTCCCCGTAAAGCGCCACCCACTCGGGCGGAGGCACCGCCTGGTCGGGGTCTACCTCGGAAAACGCCAGGGTGGCCTCGATCACCTGGGTCGAAATGTCGTAGACCCTGTCCTCTATCTCCTCGATGCGCGCTAGCCGCTGCTCCGTCTTCTTGACGTCCCGCAATTCCGCTACCACTCCGGGCATGGTAGGGTTAATCCGCTTCAGACCGTCCATACAGACATCATGGCACAGGAACAAGAGAAAGACGACCTAGGTGTGTTCCTGGCCCACGGCCTGCCCAAGCAGGGCGAGCGTGTCTGGTGCGTGGAACTGGCCAAATACCTGAACATCGCGGAGAAAGTGGTCAGGCGGTTCGCACGTCTGCGGAGCGTCCTGCACGGTGTCAGACCAACCCCAGCCAGAAATCCGATCTACTGGGTCACTCCCCACGTTGCGGCCCAGATCATCATCCACGTCCGGGTCAGGCAGGAGGTGGGAAGCAAGAAGACCGACTGGCACAAGATGCGTGCCAAGGTCCGAACGGGAGGGAAGCCTGGGTTTGCGTCGGCGAACTACGTGGACGGGAAGTACGTGAAGAAGTCAACGCCCTAACCCTCACTTCAGCCCCCGGCGCGCGAGCGCGGCGCGCGCATACGCCAAGGACGGGACAATAACTCCAGCGAGTATGATTGCCGCGGCTAACCATAGTCCAACTGTCATAGCTCGGACTCCATAAGATTCACAACTGCACCAAGTAAAGGAGCCAACGGGTGATATTTCCCATAGTAGTCATTATGGTATCGGGCATGCATAATGTCAGACGACCTAGCCGCGTCGATCACATGCTGCTCGGCCTCGGTGCGGGCCGGCGCCGCGGGCTGGTTGGCGAGGAAGGCTTGGATGTCGCCGTTCAGCAGCCCATCGCCTCGGGTCGGGCCGCGTCTGACTACTCGCTCCAGCAGCGCGGTTGCGGCGGCGAGGCGGGACTCGGCAGTTTCTCGCTCCTCAGCGTTCCACAGAGCGAGCCTAACGCTCTCTGCTGACTCCGACTGCAACCGCTCGTTCTCCGCGGTCAGCCCCCGCACCCGGGCCGCCTGCTCCTCCAGCAGCTCGGTCAGGCGGTCAATCTCGTTCACTTGCTCGTAGTCGCTTCTCATGCGCGTCCCTTTCTCTCGAAGCCAGTTGCCCCGCCCGCACTGCCGAAACGACGTCGTAGGTTTCGGGCGGGGCCCCTGTTTGCCGGCCCCTATGTCAGGGATTCTGCCCATGTTGGCAGGCTAACTGTGTGTACACCAGCAGCGAGAAAAGCGCAAGTACTAGTTCAAATCCTTGGGTTTCACGGGCTGGGTAAAGCGGTCGGTCCAGAAGCACCAAATCAGGAGCCCGAACGTGGAACGCGAGGCTGTGCAGATGTCGCGGAATGGCACACAACTGTCCGTACCACGTTCCAACCAGGGGGCGGGCGGGCAAATGCCTGCCGCTTTCAGGACGGGTTCCATGCTCTTCAGGTCGCTGATCCCCATGGCTTGCAGCCACCAGGCCTGAGGGTCGACAACCAGCTCTCCCTCCTCGAGGCAGGCCATAACCTCGGAGTCGAGATGGACCAGAGACTTGGGCACCCAGACCACCTTCTGCCCGAACTGGCGGAGGACGACGCGCAGAGCTTTGCCGCTGTCCGAGATGACCATGACCTTCCCCATCGACAGTCTGCCCATGATTGTGTGTACACCATCGAGAGTTGGTTTTCAATTCTGATCGCACGTGAGGGTTGGAGGCTACGTGAGGGTTTGTAAATATGGAGGACCGCTAAGGAATCACGATATGACAGAAAAGAAGGTTGCTTATTAAGTAGGTTTCCCCCTCATACTCCCCCTACCTCTAAAGTCCTTGGAAGCGTCAGCGAGTCCTCCAAGCACCTTCCTGTGTTCCTCCGCGTCCGGCCTAAGAGGTCCCAGTCCTACGGTGAGCATCTCCCGTAGCAGCTCCCCGCCACCCCCCTCCTCCTCTCCAGCCCCAGGGGTACCCGGTCATAGCCTGCGCCTATCAGTAACGGAGCCAGGTGAGCAGCGAGGTGCAGATGCACAGTATCAGCGCGTCGTCAACGTGCATGTGTACTTGACACGTGTTCATCATCCTTAGGGGTGATTGACGGTACGGACAGTGCGAGCTAGGTTTAGAGGGTGGACCATCGGGAAGCGGGGACTTTCTGGGCAATCAGGCTCATTCTCCCTATTCCCTACCGATTCAGTGGGGTACGTGATGTTAGCGAGTCAGGCAACCGACCAAGTGACCGAGGTGACAGCAGAGCAGATTGCCGAGGGCGTGGCAGTGATTGAGGCTGACGAGGTCTCAGAGCTCCAGCAGCGTGCGATGAACACTGCCATCGAGTGTGGGACGTATACAGCTACGGCGCTGAAGGCGATGGCGGCCTGGCTGGTGTCGGTGGACGACGCTCGCGGGGCTGAGATGGTCACGCGGTTTGCGGCTGAGATGGCGCGGCATGAGGCGGTGACGCTGTGAGGCACGATTCAGGAGTTCGGGGTCTAGGCACGCTCGACTTGGCGCGTGTGACGGGCGTGCGAGAGACTGAAGTGCCTAGCTACAGGGCAAGGCAGGACGGTTACGGCACGCTGATGCCTACGCGCATGCTGGTGCTCGTGGATGGTAGGTTGTGGCGCCGTGTGCGGCTGACTTGTTCTCGTCGGAGTCCTTCGGCAGCTGGTAGGCG
>JANLTE010000042.1:0-6714 GCA_031362785.1 Elusimicrobiota bacterium | reverse complement strand
GAAACTGCGCGATTAGAAGATGAAAAACGACGCGAGCAGTGGGAAGACGAGCGGTTAGTGCTCGAAAAGGAAATTCAGGACCGTGAGCAGGAACTGGGTCAAGAGCGCAGCGCTTTGGACGAGACTACTGAGAAAAAAGCGGAAGAAATCAAGCGGTTAACGGCGGACCTTATCCGGCTGCAGCAGGTATATTCTGTTCAGCTGTCTGATCTGAAGCGTGAAAAGAATAATGTTTCCAATGAAGAATCTGAATGGGAAGAGAAGTTGAAACAGGAGAAGAACCGCCTGCTAGAGGAAGTGCGTACGACTGAGCGCGAACTCGAGCGATTAAAAGTTCAGATATCATTAAAAGAAACTCAGGTTAACATTGAAAGGCAAAAGAAGGAGCGCGAAACCCGCTGGTCCAGGAGGCCTCTCGAATTTAAACTTCTCGAGTTGCGGAGAAAGTATGAGGAAAAAGAGCGCGACAGCAAACGCCGTTCAAGCATGGTCGACTCGGAGCGTAAACGACTTCAGACAGAAGTTCAGCAGGTAAATGAGCTGATCCTAAATGAATCTCGAAGGAGAGACGCTGTACTCTCAGACTATAAAAGGGAAGTTCATCGCCGCATTCAGGACCTGCGGGATCGGGTGAAAAACGAGGACGCTTCGGTAGTTAGCATGTTGGCGAAGCGCCAGGGTGAAATTTCCGAACTAAAGGATTCTTTTAAGAATTTGGATCACGCTTTGAAAGAAATGGAAGGAACAGGGCAGACGGTTCAGTTTGGCGACATTGAAAAGGAAATTGCTCAGCTAGAATCGGAACTAAAAGAGGCTGCGGAGCGTCCCGCCGAGTCGTCCGTGCAAAGCGAGCTAAAGGATTTACAGCAGGACATCAAGGGCAAAAATCGCATCGTTTCACATGAACGCTCAAAATCTGAAAAAGTTATTTTTAAAGTAAAAGGAGATCTTGAGTCATTTTTTGAAGTCTCGGATCAGATCAGCAAAGACATTGCTTCCGTCAAGCAAATGTCTATGAAATCAAAGGCCCTTCTTGAGCTCGGTATGAAAGCTTTCGCCGAAGAACGCTTACCTGAGGCGCAAGTTTATTTTAACCAATCCATTGAATGCGATTCGGGAAACGCGGTTTGCTATCAGATGCTGGGCTTAATTTGTGAAAAAGCTGGAGACCGCTTGAAAGCGAAGGATTTGTTCAAAAAAGCGCTGGAGTTAGAACCCTCGAATGCGTTTCTAAAAAATCATTTAAATCAAATGGATAAAAGTTAAAGCAAAGGAGTACGACCATGCCAGATCTTCCAAATAAAAGAATTCCGCCTCCTCTGGGAGGAATGAAACCTCCTATGAGAGCGCCGGGAGCACCGGGAATACCTGGGGCAAGACCTCCCATGATGCCCGGCCAGGGTCCCGCTTTGCCTGGAGCGGCAAAACCACCCATCGGTGCCGGATTTAAAGCCGGGTTGCCTTCAGTCTCGGCTGCGAATTCGCCCGCTTCTGCGGCTATTGAAGAGCGCTTGAGAAAAATGGAGGAACATTCGCGGGAGATTGAGGATTCGAAGAAAAAACTGGAAAAAGCCTTGGCTGAAATGGAAATGAAGTTGAAGGATGAAAAGGAAAAAGCGCTGTCTCAGGCGATTAAGGCGCGTGAGGAAGAATCCCTTTCTTTAAAAATGGAACAGGCGTTGAAAGAAATGCAGGACAAAGCCCGCGGCGCGCGGCGTGAGCAGGAAATGGAAGAGGCTCGTGCTCGGGCCGAAGAAAAAGTAAAGGATTTGGAACGGCGCTTGAACGAAGAGCGTGAAGCCTGGGTCATTAACCTTAAAAAACAGATGGAGTTGCGCGACCATGAGACCAAACAGGTAGAGGGTCAAATAGACGTCCGCTTTCGAGATTTAGAAAAGCGGTGGCTTGAGGAGCGCTCAGCGCTCTTGCAGTCCTTGAAAGCAAAAGAAGAAGAAGCTCAGGATTTAAAACAAGGATTAGTTCAGGTTGATGCGGAGGCTCGGAGGTCAAAAGAAGACGCATTGAAAACCCTAGAGCATGAGCGGAAAAATCTTGCGTATGAGTTTGAGGCAAAAAAAGATGAGGCACTTCGTCAGAAGGATTCTTATGCCTCAAAGCTTGAATCGCGCGAAAGGGAGCTGATGACCTTGAAAGCTCAGCTTGCGATGGTGGATTCGCAGGTGCGCATGGCTCAGGAGTCATCACAAAAAAGCCTAAATGAAAAAGAGCGCGCCTGGCAGATGCAGGTCGGCGATTTGGACCGTGAATTTTCTCAGCTAAAACAAACTCGTGATCAACTGGCCGAAAACCTTAAGCGCATGGAATCGGAACGCTTTACTTCGAACGAACAGGTAAAAAATTCAGTTGCAGCGATCAGGCAACTCGAGCAGAAAAATGCCGAATTGCGGCTGGATTTGGTTCGGAAAAATAATGAGAGCGACGCTCTTGGCAAGGAGCTTTTTTCGGAGAGACAAACATGGAGCGGTAAAATTGAAGAACGGATATTAATTGAAAGAAGTCTGCAGGAGGCTTTGAACGTTAGAGAAAGTGAGCTGGGACGGCTTAAAAGCGCCATGGCAGCGCTTGAATCCCGGTTAAAAGAGCAGTTCGATAAGGAAAGAAAGGAAGTGGGCGATTCTAATCAGCGGCTAATCTATGAAAAAGATCAAACGATTGCAGGGTTGAACGCTAAAATAATTTCAGTTCAGGAACAGATTAAGTTGAGTTCGGAAAAAGAGAAAAACATTCTTCGCTTTGAATCGCAGGATAAACTCGCCCAGAGAGATCGCGAAATTGCCGCTCTTAAATTGGAGTTTAGTCAGATGCGGTCGGAACTCTTAGCGCAGTTTGAAAAGGAAAAATCGACCCAGGCAGGCATGCATCAACAGCAATTTCATCAAGAGTTGTCCCTTCGATCAGAACTGATGCAAAAAGAACTGGACGAGGCGCACCAGTCGGTGCTGGCTAATTTAGGGGAATTCGAGAAGAAATTTAAAGTGGAGGATGCCCGGCATAACAATGAGCTTCAAGCGAAAGAAGTTGAGCTGGCCCGTTCTGCCCAGGCCATAAGAAGCCTGGAAGAAGAAATTATGGAGCAAAAGCAAACTCATTTGAAGGATCAAGGTTTGGTAGAGAAGAAGTTTTCCGATGAAATCATTCTCCTCAAGGAGAGCTTGAATCAGTTGCGAGAGGCGTTTCATAGTGAAAAAGAATGCAGTGAAGAACTTCGATCTGAATTGGAGAGCCGAGAAAACTATTTTCAGAAATCCGGGATACAATTCGATGGGTCGGATCATTCTCAGTTGTCGTTCAGTCAGCTTGTCTGGAAGTATTTGACCCGCACCGTTATCGTGATTAACTTTAAGGGTGTGCCAAGAAAATTTAAAAAAATATATGAATAATCGTGCGGGCTCCGGAGGCGGAAGTTTTTCAGGCGTTGACATTAAGAATGAATTGTCGAAAATTGAGAGCGTCTGGTCATCTCGGCTTCGGACAATCAAGAAAAATTTAGCATTGACCGGCTCCGCGCCAACTTCAGCCCTCCTTGCGAGGGCCGACGCATCAAAGCCTTCATCGCAAAACCTGGAAATAATTTTGGATTCCAGGTTTGAAGAACTCAAAAAGGAAATTCGCGCTCTCTCCGAGCAATGCGTCCAAATGAAAATACAAGGAGCGGCTGAGCTCCAAATGCTCTCGAACCAGGTAGCCAGTTTTGAGCTTAGGATCCAAACGCTCGATCGATATTTCGCGGAAAACAGCCAGGCCGTTTCTGAAATTGGAAAACTTGAAGCTTCGATTAATCAGGTGCGTCAGGACCAAAGTGAGGCCGTTGCCGATGATCGCGGAAAATTGAAGATGGATTATTTGGATTTTAAACAGGAAGTGAAGGAAAAAATAAACATAATGCAGCGCCGCTTTGAAGGCCTTATAGCCGCTCACGGGACACACGAACTTAGATCATCCGAACCGTTGGCCAGCTGGGAGCTCAACAATCTTTCTCATCTGAGCAGCATCTCGCCCGAAGAGAAGAGTTTTTTGCAGAAGCTGCTCGAGTGGTGGAGCGAACCATTATTAACACTTCCGTGCTCTAAAAAACAACCGAAATTGAGCTCCGAAAGCGATCCAACGGCAATTCCTTGACATCTCTGATTTAAAAGTGTTTAATAAAATTTCTAATTTTATTGTCTAGGTCTTTGGAGGATGATCCGTGGGTTCAGATGTCCTGGTTTTAAATAGAAACTTTTACGCGGTCCATGTGACTTCGTGGCGCCGCGCCCTGTCTCTCCTTTATCTTGATCACGCGAGGGTCGTAGACCAGGAATATCGCACTTATAGTTTTTCCGATTGGCGCGAACTTTCCCAGATGGTCGATGACAGTCCTTCCGGTTACGTCCGGACCCCAACTTTTAAAATTGCGATTCCGGAAGTGATCGCGCTCCGAATGTATGACGAGCTTCCCGTTTCCGAAGTGAAATTCACGAGGCGGAACATTTATGATCATTACGGCTACATCTGCTGCTATTGCGGTAAGAAGTTTGCCACCAACGATTTAAATTTGGAACACATCATCCCTCGGTCCCGCGGAGGCCAGTCGAGCTGGAGCAACGTTGTGACTTCGTGCATCGCCTGTAACATCAAGAAGGGAAGCAACTTGCCGGAAGAGGCGGGTATGAAGCTCCTCATCAAACCTTCTAAGCCTAAATGGCGCGGCGCCCAATCGTTAATCCTTCACGCGTCGTTTAAAGTAAAAGCGTCCTGGCAGCGTTTCGTTGACAGCGCTTACTGGAACACAGAAATCGAAGACTGATATCTTCTGCCGCAGTACTAACCTAAAGTTGAACCCAGAAGAAAATTCTGAAGAATCATTAAAGGCGTCGCGCAAAAATGCGTCGCAGATAGGATTGTTGTTGGGCGCCCTCTCCCTTGTGATCGGCGCAATAGTATGTCTCTATTATTTGCTGCAGTATAAGCCCTACCAATTTAAATAGTCGTTTGGAGGTGTAAGATGTCGAACCCGGAATCAAATATGATGGCAGGGCAAATTCAGATTGAAATTGACGACGCGGTCGCTCAAGGAGAGTATGTGAACCTGGCGCTGATTAGTCATTCCGAAACGGAAATGATCATGGACTTTATTTTCATCCAGCCGCAGGCGGCCAAGGCCAAGGTTCGCTCGCGCGTCATTACGTCTCCGCTCCACGCGAAAAAACTGTTTTTGGCGCTCGAGGACAACATTAAAAAATACGAAGCGCGTTTTGGAAAAATTGAGCTTTCCCATCCTAAAGCTGACGAGCCCAAAGTCGGATTCTATCACTAGTTGTTCATTAAACGGGGTTCATGAGAGTTGAAATTGTCTGTTTTGGTTCTGAGCTCCTGCTCGACAAAGTAAACACCAACTCCGTTGCGATTGCTGAAAAATTGGCGCAATTGGGAATCGCAGTCAGTCAGGTCGTTACGGTCGGAGACCATACTCAAGATATTGAGCGTGCGCTTCGGGAATCTCTAGGTCGTTCCAGCGTCGTTCTCACTTGCGGAGGGTTGGGTCCCACTTTTGACGATCTCACCCGCCTCTGCGTTTCAAAAGTCATCCGTCGGAACCTTGTCTATTCAAAATCGATTCATAAAAAAATTCTGCGTCGGTTTAAATCGGTTCGGCTGCCAATGCCGGCAGAGAACAAGATTCAGGCTTATCTTATAAGCGGCGCCAAAGAAGTAGATAACGCTTTCGGAACCGCGCCGGGACAGATTATTCATTGGAAAGGGAAAAGTCTAATTCTGTTGCCTGGGCCCGCCAGGGAATGCATCCCCATGATGGATCGAACTATCCTTCCTTACTTAAAAGTGAAATACCCCGTTGCTGTTTCTAAACGGTTAATCCTACATGTGTACGGTTATCCCGAATCTAAAATTGATGAAATGATTATGCCCGTTGTGCGAAGGAATTGGGATCGCGACGGAGTGAAGGTTATATTCGGCATCTTGGCGCACCGATCGATTGTCGATGTAAAAGTGACGGCGCAGGGAAATGCAACCGACCGCATTCGGAAAACTATTTTCCAAATTAAAAGCGAATTGATGGAGACATTAGGCGATTGGGTTTATGGTGAAAACGACGATACTCTGGAAAGCGTGATAGGAAAGATGTTAAGCACCAGTCAGCAAACTCTGGCTCTGGCTGAATCCTGCACGGGCGGACGAGTTAGCAATAAATTAACCGATATTCCGGGAAGTTCAGTTTATTTTAAGGAGGGGGTGATTACATACTCCAACGAGAGTAAGATCAAGTTGCTTGGAGTGAAAAAGAAAACTCTACAGAAATATGGTGCGGTCAGTGAAAACTGCGCGAGCGAAATGGCCAGAGGGGTTAAAGATTTAGCAAAAGCCGATTGGGGAGTTTCAGTAACCGGAATCGCAGGGCCCTTGGGCGGAACGCGGGAAAAGCCGGTGGGCACGGTTTGTTTTGGAGTTTGTTCGAAGCGCGGAGTTCAGACTGAAGTAAAGAATTTCTTCGGGACGCGGACGGAAATTAAGGAAAAATCAGCTCTTTTCGCGCTTAATTTACTGCGACTGGAATTGATCAGACAATGAAGTATTTTGCTTCGGGGTGGTGAACGACGATCGCCGTGGTGGATTGTTCCGGCACCAGTTGAAATTCTTCTGTTAAGCTCAGTCCTATTTTTTCCGCAGGTAAAATTTGAAAGAGTTTTTGCTGAT
>JANLTE010000366.1:0-2736 GCA_031362785.1 Elusimicrobiota bacterium | reverse complement strand
AGTTTCCTTTGGGATCGGGTCTGGGATCCCGTGCAAGAAGAGTTTGGCGCGCTCCCTTTTATTTACGGCACTCTGGTTTCTTCCTTACTCGCGCTTTTAATTGCGGTTCCCTTGGGTTTGGGCGCATCTATATTTTTGTCGGAGCTCGCACCCCCCAAAGTGTCCGAAGTCGTGGGTTTTTTAGTTGAGCTTTTGGCCGCGATCCCGAGCGTGGTCTATGGGCTCATCAGTATTTTTATTTTGGTGCCCTGGATTCGGACGTCTTTCGAGCCCACCGTTTCCAAATATTTCGGGTTTATCCCGCTGTTTACCAGCGCGCCTTACGGCGTGGGCATGTTAACGGCGGGGATCGTCTTGGGGATCATGATCCTTCCTTTCATCACCACCATCTCGCGCGAAATTTTTAAAACGGTTCCGCAAAGTTTGAAAGAGTCGGCGATGTCGCTGGGCGCCACGCGCTGGGAAGTCTTGTGGCTGGTCACCTTGCCGTTTTCGAAGTCTGGGATTATGGGTTCCATATTCCTCGCGCTCGGGCGGGCGCTCGGCGAAACTATGGCCGTCACCATGGTCATCGGCAACAAACCCGAAATCGCGCTCTCGCTCTTTGAGCCGGGCTACACGATGGCTGCGGTGATCGCCAATGAGTTTACCGAAGCGACTTCGGATTTTTACGTCCAAACCTTAATCGCCATCGCACTCGTTCTTTTTTGCATCACCATATTAGTCAATGGTTTGGCGCGGCTCCTGATTTACAAAACCTCGGAGGCGCATTGATGGACATGGCAAGCGCCAATATTTCTCTCTACCGTCGCAGAAAAATATTCAACACTTTGGCGTTTTCAGTCACCGCTCTTTGCGCAATGGCGTCCATCTCGATACTGCTGTTCATTTTGGGTTACATAACCTACCATGGGATCTCTGGGATCAATCTGAATTTTTTCACCCAGCTGCCCAAACCTGTGGGAGAAACGGGTGGCGGCATGGCCAACGCGATCGTGGGGACGCTGAAACTTCTGGGACTGGCCACTTTGGTGGGCGTGCCGATCGGATTTTTTGGCGGCGTTTATCTTTCGGAGTTCGGCCACAATAAAATCGGATTCGTCGTGCGTTACGCCACCGACATTTTAAACGGCATCCCCTCGATTGTCATGGGAATTTTCGCCTACACGGTCATCGTGCTGCCCATGAAGCATTTTTCGGCGATCGCGGGCGGCTTTGCCCTGGGCGTCATGATGATTCCCATTGCGGTTCGGAGCACCGAAGAGTTTTTGAGAGTCGTGCCCCACGCGGTCCGCGAGTCGGGGCTCGCGCTCGGGCTTCCTGAATGGAAAGTCATCTGTTTCATCGTGATCCCCACGGCGTTCCGCGGGCTTCTGACCGGAATTCTTCTGGACTTGTCTCGAGTGGCGGGGGAAACCGCGCCGCTTTTGTTCACGGCTTTCAGCAATCGCTATTGGGCGGAAGGGTGGCTCGAGCCCATCGCATCCTTGCCCGTCATGATTTTCACCTACGCCATTTCTCCTTACGAGGATTGGCACCGCCAGGCCTGGTCCGCAGCGCTAGTCCTCTTATCGCTCGTTTTAGTCGCGAACGGTTTCGCGAGGTTCATGCTCCGCGACCGACAGAGAGTTGTTCTTTAATCGTTCATCCGGCCCAAGGGATAGAAATTAAATTGAGGAATTATTATGATAGAAACGATCAGCGGCATCCGGCAGACTCTTCAAGTGAAGGAAGCAATGGAAACGGTTAACACGGCGGCTCAAAACCAGGAAACAATTCTCCCTGAAATTCAGGTGGAACGGCTGAGCGCGTATTTCGGCGCGTTCAAAGCGGTCAACGATGTCTCGCTCCGATTTCCAAAAAAGAAAGTGACGGCGCTCATCGGCCCTTCGGGCTGCGGCAAATCGACGTTCATCCGCTGTATCAACCGAATGCATGAAGTCGTGCCCACCGCGCGGATGGAGGGCAGAGTTTTATTCAAAGGACAAAACATCCTCGAAAAAGATCCGGTCCTTTTGCGCCGCGAAATCGGCATGGTGTTTCAAAAAGCGCAGCCCTTTCCAGCGATGTCCATTTTCGACAACGTTGCCGCGGGGCTCCGGCTGAACGGGATGCGGAACCGCGCTCAACTGGCCGAACATGTGGAAAACAGTTTAAAAGGCGCGGCGCTCTGGGACGAAGTTAAAGATAAACTGCACGCAGCCGGCACGGGCCTTTCGGGCGGTCAGCAGCAGCGCCTTTGCATCGCCCGCGCCCTCGCCATCCGGCCCAAGGTGATCCTGCTCGACGAACCTTGCAGCGCGCTCGACCCCATCTCCACCGCGAAAATTGAAGAGCTCATTCACGAGCTCAAAGACAACTACACCATCGTGATCGTGACTCACAACATGCAGCAGGCGGCCCGCGTGTCGGACTTTACGGCTTTCCTCCTCATGGGCGAACTGATAGAATATGACGCCACCAGCAAAATTTTCACGAACCCCGGAAATAAAAAAACAGAAGACTACATCACGGGGAGGTTCGGTTAAACATGCCCCGCTTTCTGGAGGTAGCAGCTTGAAACGCCACATCGACGAAGAAATATCCGCGCTCAAAGAGCGCCTGATCTACATGGGCAGCCTCTGCGAAGAGATGATCCACCTTTCCATTAAATGTTTCATCGAACAGTCGAACGACACGAGCGAAGATGTTTTTAAGCGCGAGGAGGAAGTGAACAAGCTTCAAATGGAGATTGAC
>JANLTE010000344.1:0-5038 GCA_031362785.1 Elusimicrobiota bacterium | reverse complement strand
GACCTCGTCGGAGACCTGACCAAGATGCTGCAGCCGATCATCGGCGAACACATTTCCGTGGAAACCAACCTGGCGCCCGAGGGAGCTGTCGCTAAAATTTCGGGCCTCGTTCAAACTTCGATCACGGGATCCGCAAAGGTTTATAATTCCGAAGAAGAAACGCTCGCCGCCATTCTAGACAACAAAATTAAAGCGGGCGATGTCGTGATCATTCGTTACGAAGGTCCGAAAGGGGGCCCCGGCATGCGCGAAATGCTGGCCGTCACCTCCGCGCTCACCGGTAAAGGGCTGGGTAAAACGGTGGGGTTAATAACGGACGGACGATTCTCCGGCGGCACGCACGGTCTCGTGGTGGGACATGTGACGCCTGAAGCTCAAGTGGGAGGACCGATCGCGATTGTTAAGAACGGCGACACCGTTTCGATCAACGCCGAAAAAAAGGAGCTAAAGCTTCATTTAACGGCGCAGGAAATCAAAGCTCGGCTCAAAAAATTTAAAGCGCCTCCGCTCAAATATAAACGAGGGGTCCTGCACAAATTCGCCCTTGAGGTTTCCTCGGCTTCCGAAGGCGCCATTACGGACTGGCACTAGGAACTTGAACCTCGAAAAAGCCGCGAGCATTCTCCATAACGACGGGGTCGTCGTTTTCCCCACCGAAACGGTTTACGGGTTGGGCGCGAGACTCTTTAGCGTCCAGGGCATCCAAAAAATCTACTCGGTGAAGGGCCGCCCCGAAGACAACCCGCTGATCGTCCACATTTCGAATCTGGAGCAGCTCGCTTTGCTCACCGAAAACGTTCCGCTCGGCGCGCGCAAAATCATCCGGAAATTCTGGCCAGGCCCATTAACCATCGTTTGCCATAAATCGGCGTTGGTCCCCAAAAGCGTCACGGCAGGCCTGGACACCGTGGCCATCCGAATGCCCCAGCACCCCGTCGCGCGCAAACTCATTGACGCGGTCGGAGAACCGATCGCCGCGCCCAGCGCCAACCGCTCCGGACGGCCCAGCCCCACGCGCTATAATGACGTCGTTAAGGAGTTGGGCGAAGATGTGGACCTCATTTTGGACGGAGGGTCTTCGCGCATCGGGCTTGAATCCACCGTTATTGACGTCACGAAAATCCCTTTCACGGTTTTGCGTCCAGGGTTCATCACCCTGGAAGAAATGAAAAAAGTTTTTCCCAAAATCAGCGCGGGCAAGAATCATTTAAGCAGCGGGCGCGCGCGATCGCCGGGAATGAAGCACCGGCATTATCAACCCGCCTGCAAAGTGGTTTTAGTGGAGCCGGGAAGCTGGCGGAACGAAATCGCGGAATGGTCTCGCAAAAGTTCGCAGTTGGGAGTTTTATCGTTCGCGCGCCGCATCCCGCAATCCAATTCGATTATTTTCAGTAAAACAATCCTGCACGACGAAGACTATGCGAAAAACCTTTACAAGAATTTTTTTGAGGCTGAAAAAAAATCCGTGGACGTCCTTCTGGTTGAAAAAAGAGCGGGGTTAGGATTGGGAGCGGCAATCATGGACCGCTTGACGCGAGCGTCTTCCAAATAACCATGCCCTCCATTCTAGAAGCGTTTGCCTACTGCGAAAAGATGGCCAAATCCCACTACGAAAATTTTCCCGTAGGATCCTTTTTAATCCCGAAAGACCGGCGGAAATATGTTTGGGCCGTTTACGCTTTCGCGCGAACCGCCGACGACTTCGCGGACGAGGGACGCGAACCGAACGAAACGGCGGTAGCGCTTCAAAAACGGCTCGCGGCGCTCGACGATTGGGAGTATAAACTGGTTCAGGCCAACAAAGGACAGGCAGATCACCCCATTTTCATCGCGGTGGCGGAGACTTTGAAAGCAGCGCAAATTCCCGCGCAACTCCTGAAAGATTTGTTGACCGCTTACCGCATGGACCTCCAGCGGAAACGCTACAAGAGCTTTGAGGACCTCCTTTTTTACTGTAAACATTCCGCCAATCCCGTGGGACGAGTGGTGCTCCACATCATGAATTATAAGGACGAAGCGCTCCACTTGCTCTCCGATAACATTTGCACCGCGCTGCAGCTGACGAATTTCTGGCAGGATATTTCCATCGATCTGGCTAAAGACCGGATTTATCTTCCGGAAGATGAAATGAAACGATTCCGCGTGACCGAAGGCGACCTACACGCTAAAATCTGTAATCGCGCTTTCAGTTCCTTAATGAAGTATTGCTCGGACAAAACGACGTCGCTGTTTAATCAGGGGCTCCCCCTCACGACTCAAGTCGGCAAAGACCTGCGCTGGGAAATGAAGATGACCTGGCTCGGAGGCACAACCATTTTGAAGAAGCTGGCGAAGGTCGACTTTGACATTTATAAGCGGCGCCCCACGCTTGGGTTCGCGGACAAGATCGCGATCCTGAGCCGCTCGCTTCTCCCCATCGATTTAAAACCTATTTAACGAATGACAACGACCACGCTGAACTCTAAAGAAGTGACCCGAACAAGCGGGTCCAATTTTATTTCCTCCTTCTGGTTTTTATCCGAAGAAAAAAGAGCGGCGCTCACGACCGTTTACGCTTTTTGTCGGATCACGGACGACATCGTGGACTTGGCCGATCAAACGGGAGACCAGGCCGACGCGCGAATTAAAATCGAGGAGTGGCGCAAGGAAACGGAAAAATCGTTTCAAGGGGAGTCGGCCCACCCGGTTTTAAAGGAACTTCGAGCGATCGCTCAGCGCTACTCGATCCCAACAGACCTTTTCTTTGAACTGATCGACGGCGTTTCCATGGACCTGGACCGCAAATCCTACGCAACTTTCGAGGAGTTGAAACCCTACTGCTATAAAGTGGCGAGCGTGGTCGGGTTAATGTGCCTCAAGATTTTCGGATATAAGAATCCGGCTTCGAAACAGTTTGCGATCGATTTAGGGATGGCGTTCCAGCTCACGAACATCCTGCGCGACGTTAAAACGGATGCCCTGCGCGGGCGAACCTACCTGCCGGACGAAGATCTGAAACGATTTCAGATCTCGCGGGACGACATCTTCGCTTTAGCGAATAAAGATTCGTTCGGTTCTATGGAGAAGCAATTCCAGGAATTGTTCGCGTTTGAAATCGGGCGGGCTCAGAATTATTACGAAAGCGCCGCGGCGCATCTCCCCCGTCACGACCGGCGCAACATGGCGGCGGCGGAAGTGATGAGCGCGATCTACTTCGCGATTTTAACGAAAATACAGAAGGATCCTGCGGTTATCCTGCGGAAAAAAGTGAGCCTGACAAAACCCGAAGCGATATTGCGGGTACTTCAGGGCTGGCTCACCAATAAATGGAGCTTATGAAGACAGCAATCGTGTTGGGCGCTGGGTGGGCGGGACTTTCCTGTGGGGTGGAACTGGCGGAAAAAGGATTCCAAGTGACGATCCTCGAACAGTCTAAACGCCTCGGCGGCCGTGCGTCGTCTTTCAAAGACGAAAAGACCGGCGACACCCTCGATAACGGGCAGCATCTTTTCATGGGTTGCTATACCGCGACGATCGCTTTCCTGAAAAAAATAGGGTCGCTGCCGCTGCTTAAATTCCAAAAAGATCTGGAAGTGAATTTCGCGAATAAAAACGCTGAAGTTTTCACGATGAAATGCCGTTCGCTTCCGGCACCGCTGCATTTGGCGAGCGGAATCCTCGGATTGAAGACGCTTTCTTTCAAGGAAAAGCTTTCGATGGTGAAAGTTTACCGGGCGCTTCAGCATCCGAACGGGAACAGCCCGGTTGGCAAAACCGTGGAGCAATGGCTGACTTCTTTGGGCCAATCCGAAAGGACCCGCACCAACTTTTGGGATCTCATTACGATCGCGACGCTGAACGAACACTCCGCCGTAGCTGAAGCGGAACCTCTGGCAGTAGTGCTGAAAGAAGCGTTTTTCTCTACCATCGAGAAGTCTCAGATCGCGATATCAACCGTGGGATTGAGCGAACTGTGCGGACCCAAATCGGAAGAGTATTTGAAGGCGCGAGGCGGGATCATCCAAACTAATACGCTCGTGACTAAAATCGCAATGGAAAGCGCAGCAGTTAAGGAAATTGTTCTGAGGGACGGCATTGCGCTCAAAGCCGACCTCTATATTTCTGCTCTTCCTTTCTACACTTTAAAAAACATTCTGGATGCCGCCCAACTGGATGGCCCTTTCTTTTCGCCCATCAAAAATCTTACCAGTTCCCCCATCTTTTCCATCACGCTCTGGTTTGACCAGCCCATTACCGACAAAGAATTCGTGGGACTACTCGATACAGAAACGCAGTGGGTTTTCAACAAAAATAAGATTTACTCAGAGATTTCCCAGCGCAATGACGGAAGCATCGCTTGCGTCATCAGCGGGGCGCAGAAGTTTTTGGAAACCTCAAACGAAGACCTTTTAAAACTGTGCCTGAACGAATTGAGCCAATGTTTTCCTGATAGCAGAGACGCCAAGCTCAAGAACTGGATCATCCAGCGGGAAAAAAACGCGACGCTTTCGCCCAAGGTTGGATTTTCGAAGTTTCGCCTGCCGCAGAAAACCCCATTCAGTAACTTTTTTCTCTGTGGAGATTGGACCGATACGGGACTTCCCGCCACCATCGAGTCGGCCGTCTTAAGCGGCGTCCGGGCGGCGAGCGCGGCCACGCGATAACTTTAGAGGAATAAAAATAATGACCGAATCGAACATCCCTAAAACTTACGATCCTAAAATTGTGGAACCCTACTGGGCTGATTTCTGGATCAAGGAAAACTTGGCGGCGCCCGATCCGGCTTCCAAGAAGCCGACGCATGTGATCGTGATTCCGCCGCCCAACGTCACGGGTTCGCTCCACATGGGCCACGCGCTGAACAATACGCTGCAGGACGCGATCAGCCGCTGGAAAAAGATGAGCGGATTTGACGCGCTCTGGGTGCCAGGCACCGATCACGGCGGGATCGCAACGCAAAACGTGGTCGAAAAAATGCTGCGCGCTGAAAAAATATCCCGCTACGACCTGGGCCGCGAAAAATTCCTTGAGCGCATGTGGAAATGGCGCGCGGAATCCG
>JANLTE010000331.1:0-4177 GCA_031362785.1 Elusimicrobiota bacterium | reverse complement strand
CAAAGAGGCGCAGTTAGAACTTCATCGCGTTGAATATCTCCGGTTTTTAAGGAAGCTGGGCGTGACGGAGGCGAATCTCAAAAAGGGAAGCTACGGCAATTGGAGCCCTGTTGAGGAATTGGATCCGATCTTTTTCTTCACCGGGAATGGCCGTAATGTTCAAC
Organism: Elusimicrobiota bacterium; assembly: GCA_031362785.1. Classification (GTDB taxonomy): domain Bacteria; phylum Elusimicrobiota; class Elusimicrobia; order 2-02-FULL-39-32; family 2-02-FULL-39-32; genus JANLTE01. The sequence goes on along the minus strand of JANLTE010000331.1, from coordinate 4,013 downwards.
TCGTGTTTGAAGCTGCTGCGGAGGACATGGAGACCAAATCCGACCTTATCTCCAAGGTGTGGGCGGCTCGCCCAAATGCCGGAATCGTTACGAATACTTCATCTTTGAATGTGCTGGATCTAGCGCGAGCCTCCGCGGAAAAAGCCTGGCTTCAAATGTCCCCGGCATTAAAAACGATGAGCTTCGAAACCTTCCTGCGCAACCAGGAAAGTTTAATGATCGCCCAGCACGACCATTCTCCCGCGCGCAACAATTTCGACAATGTATCCGATCCCCGGAAGCGGGACATCGATCCGTCCCTTTATGCGAGCATCGCTGCCTACGACAAACAGAACAGTAAGGTTATCACTTACACGGACGATAAATTCCCGCTGTTCGACGGCAACCGCCTTGTCTTCGGCGGAGCGGTGCGCGAGGCCCTGGCGTTGGTCGCTGAAGGCTATTCTCTGGACGAAATTCACGCGGCGATGGTGGACGAGGCGCGTTACGGAGACCTGCCCGCTCTCGGTTTCGACCCCATCGAAATGATTTTGGGAGTGGACGGTTACAAAGGAAGAGGAGATGTGAAGGCGCGGTTTGAGCAGGCCAAAAAATCCGAGAAGGGTTTGCCCGTCACCTATCATATTCTCTACAACCATCAGAAATATTACGGATCGGATCGTCAGTGGTCCGAGGTTGCGTCGTGGAAGTCCGTGAAGGACGCGAACCCCCGTGAAGACTGGACCAACAGCCGAGAGGAGCGGATCGCCCACATCCGAGCAAGCATTATGTCCGCGCTCTGGGCCGAAGAGTTTCGCGCGATCCAGAACGGTTCCGTGCGCCATCCGCGCTGGCTCGATTTCGCGCTCACGCATTTTGGGCTGAACCTTCGCACGGGTGGACTGTTGCAGCTCGCCGATGATTTTAAGTTGAACCGTATGTTGGGCGTGATGGTGGAACTCTCCGCTCAGCCGGACCGCGGCTATTTGACGCCGCCGCGATTCGTATTCGACATGGCCAGGGCGGGGGGAACTTTCGAAAGCCGTTACGGCTGGCCCGACCGCAGAGAAGTTGCCAGGAGCCCCGCCGGCAAAGCGGTTCTCTGGAAAGACGAATGGAACCGGAGTCCCGGCCGCTATCAGGAATTCGTTAACAATGAAGATCTGCTGGGCATGACTCTGCCCAAACTCGACTTGCTTGATCATAATTGGACCGGATTACAAATTGATCCCTCAATTGCCAAAGAATACCGCGACATCTTCGGCGAGCAGAAGGTGAACGGCAGGAAGCTGATAGTGGAAGGCGTGATCGCCGGTATGACGCGTAAATTCTCGTCGAGCTTCGACAGGATACTAAGCGCGCGGAGCGATTTCAGGCGACAGGTCGCCGATGGATCCGCGCGTTACAGATTTGCGGATCCCGATCTGTTCGTTCCGGACGCCGATGGAAACTCGCTTACCGTTGCGCAGATTCGCCAGGGAATGGTAGACAGCTTTGAAGGTCGCGATACTCCTCAAGCCTGGAAATTGAACGCTCATCAATTTGTGGCCAAAGGTTCCATGAAACCGGGACTACAGGGCACGGGCCCGTTCAATAATATGAATATGGCGATGGGAGCCATCAACACGGGCGCTTACGGAGCCGTTTCCTGGATGGCCGACTGGGAAGACGCCGGCAACGACATCGGAAATAATTTCTATCAGGCCTGGAGGAATTTAAGGCAGCTTTTGCGGGGCCAGTGGGATCAAAGAACTTATAAAAATGAGATGACCGGAAAATCGTACCGGCTGGATGTGAACCGCTACCAATGGCCGGTCATTTTTCACCGCGTGCCGGGCTTGCATTTGAACAACCGCCAAATGACTTTGGACGGTAAAAAAGTTCCCGCAATGATCGCCGCGATGGTGATCCATGTTCTGAATAACCGCGATGCCCTGTGGCAGCAAGGTTCGGTTCCCTATTTCTATGTTCCCAAAATCGAAACTCCGGAAGAAGCCCTCTTGGTCGCTTCGATTCTGAAAGAATTGGAAGAAATAACCGACCTTCCCCGCGGGACCATCAAAATTGAAATGTTGAACGAGCGCGGACGCTACACTGCTAATCAGGAAATCATCATGTGGATATTGAGAGAAAATCTGATAGGTCCCAATGTTGGACGCTGGGACTATATCAACAGCCGCATTGAAATGGGAAAAGACGATCCGAATCTGGTATTCCCCGATCCACACCAGGTCGGCATGACCGACCGGACCATGACGGAATATACGAGGCGGAATTCTCTGCTTACTTTACTCGTCAATGGATTTCCAATCGGGGGTATGTCTGCCGTCATGAAGATGCCCGGCGCTCCGAAAGAAGTGAACGACAAAGCTGTGCGTTCCATTTGGTTCGACAAATTGCGCGAACGGTTAACGGGACTTTTTGAAATGGATGGAAAAATCTACGACACCTACCGCCAAAGCTGGGTCGCTACGACGGAAGAAGAGTATGTGCGAGCCGGAGCGGAACCTCTACAGATAAATTTAGATGAATTGAAAGCGATAATCGCAGGTGACCGCGTTACGCCCGAGGAAAAGGCGCGCCTCGAATCCCTCAGTCTCATCAAAGACAGCCAGATCGCGCCCTATAAAATCACGCCGGAAGTTTTGGCCAACCTCTATTCGCCCGAAGCGTGGGACAATCTTTTCCGGACTCCGGAGGGCGATAAAACCGAAACGGGCCTCCGCTACTCCATCTATATGGCTTCCGAATACATGTTTCAAATTTTGAACGGGAACTTCGCCGCCGCCATCGAAGATCCGCTCACCGGAAACCGCCTGATGAACGATCTTGCGACTTTCGAAATTTTCTGGCACTGGCTTTATACCGTAAAGCATCACCAGTCCGTCTTGACGAATGACGGAACGGGCATTCAGGAGGGCGACGCCTGGAGTAATTTGGGCTATGCGCCGACCGAAGCTCTTACGAGAACGGGAGACGCCGTTACTCCAGACTTGATCAAGACGCTGCTCAATGAGCGAAGAATCGCGGTGAACAACTATTTCGCCGCGCATCCGGAAAACCCCCAGGGATTCGACCGTAGTTTGGGCGATGTGACGATGGATTTAATCGAGCGCATGCTTGACAACCCCGAGTGGATCTCCTACGGCTCCAAAATCCTCTACACCATTCTGGAGAAATCCACCGATGAGCGAGCCAAGATTCTGGACGCGGTCCTCTCCATGTCCCGAGAGGAAGTCGTTGATCAAGTTGATTTCGAGGGTTGGCCGGCAAGCATCCTCGAAGCCCGCGACTATGTCTACGACTACTTTAAAGCTGAAAGAAGGTATGCGCCAGAAACTCGTACGAATAGCCTGCGGGAAACACTGCCAATGTTATTAGGATGTGGTTTTCTATTGCTAATCCCGGCAGCCTTGACAACGCTAATAATCCTTTCGGATTCGGTTACTTTCCTTGATGTATTTCGAATATCTCTTGTCGCATTATTTTCTATCCCATTAGGACTAGCGGCAGTAATACTATTGGCGGTTGGATTGCCGGCCGGGTTTTCGAAGAGATTCAAATTCGTCAGGAAATCTCTCATCTTCCTCCGCCTGCTTCCGGTTGCAGTGCTTCCGTCTATCCCCACCCTGGCGGATGCCGCAGCGATTGCGAACGAAAATGCGCCGTTCATAGCGTCGGAACGCCAGCCCGTGAACTACGGAGCGCAGAGGGCCGTTGCCAACGGGTCTGCAGGATTGGTCGCCGCCGGTTTCCGCGGAATCGCCCTGGGCGCCACGGACGAAGCTAAAATCAAGCGGCTGAAGGAATGGGCCGACGGCTGGATTAAGGAAACCATGGAAAACACCTTTATCCGGGAAGGGTTCAGTGTCGCGATGTACGCGGCAGAGGGAGTTCGCGACGGAGTTAAAAAGACGTTCATGGGGGGAGAAACTGTGAACCCCCGCGGGCGATATGGCGAGCTCCATGCCATGGTGGACGTGATCGACAACACGAACGCCGCCGTGCGCGACAATTATGGCCTACCGCGCGAC
>JANLTE010000282.1:0-2603 GCA_031362785.1 Elusimicrobiota bacterium | reverse complement strand
CAAACCGGCGCACAGACTCTCCATTTTTTTCGCGCATTGATCGGCCATGACCAACCCCTCCAGCAGCGAGTTGGATGCCAGGCGGTTGGCGCCGTGCAAACCCGTGCTGGCCGACTCTCCGATCACAAATAAATTGGAAATCGAAGTCTGCCCGTTGATGGAAGTTTTAACGCCGCCGCAAAAGTAATGCGCCGCTGGGACGACGGGGATGGGGCCTTTCGTCATGTCGAAACCGAACTTTTTACAGGCCGCGACTAAATTGGGAAATCGTTTCCGGATAAAAGGCGCGCCGCGGCGGCTGATGTCCAGATACACAAACTCATCGCCCGATTTTTTGAGCTCGAAATCGATGGCGCGCGCAACGATATCGCGGGGAGCCAGCTCGCCTTTGGGGTGATGGTCCTTCATAAAGGGCTTTCCATTGGCCCGTAACAATTTCCCGCCTTCGCCGCGCACCGCCTCCGATATCAAAAAGGATTTTGCTTGAGGATGATAGAGGCAGGTCGGATGAAACTGAACGAACTCCAGGTTTCGAAGCTCAACGCCCGCGCGATACGCCATCGCGATTCCGTCGCCATCCGCCACGTCGGGATTCGTGGTGTAAATATAAATTTTTCCCGCTCCGCCCGTCGCTAAAACCGTACTTTGCGCTAAAAACTTCACAACCTGCTGCCGATTGATGTCCAGAACATAGGCGCCCAGCGCCAAATCGGTTCCGTTCGCGGTCCCCAGCTTCTTCTTCGTGATCAAATCGAGCGCGATGTGGTTTTCAAAAACTTTAATGTTTCGGTTCGCCCGCGCTTTCTTGCAAAGCGCCCGCACGACCTCGCGCCCCGTAATGTCGCCCGCGTGCAAAATGCGCCGGTGCGAATGTCCCCCTTCGAGGCCCAGCTCAAAATATTTGTCGTTATGATCGGAAAGCGAAAATTTAACGCCCCAGTTGCGCAGATCGTGGATCAGCCGCGGCCCCTCCGCGCAAATCGCGCGCACCACGGACTCGTCGCAAAGCCCGGCGCCCGCCGTGAGCGTGTCGCGGACGTGGCTATCGATGGAGTCGTCTTTAGCCACCACCGCCGCGATTCCGCCCTGCGAATAGAAAGTATTGGACTCTTCGAGAGAGCGCTTGGTTACGATCGCGACGGAATGCTTTTCAGCCGCTTTCAGGGCAAAAGTGAGCCCCGAAATTCCGCTTCCAATGACGAGAATATCGCTTTTGTGCATTGTGTCGTGTCTGTGGGAAGGGTTAGACCTTGTAGCGGGCGGTAACGAGAAGAAGATCCTTTTTGATGGAATCTATTTCCTGCTGAAGCAGAGGAGTTTGAAAATCAGGGTTATGCTGAACGAGATGATCCAAGCGCGTCATGATGTCGCGCAAAATTTTCCGGTCTTCGAGCACGAAAGTCTTCATGCCGTTTTGCATCACTTGAAGCTCGCCCATTAAATCTTTCAGCTCATCTTTCTTTCGCAAGAGGCGCGGAGCGCTCGAAAAGTCGCCGGCCGCGAGCGAATGGAGCGTTTTTTCGATAACGAACAGGGGCCCGGCGATGCGGTGAAACCGAAAATAATTTTCAAACCCGAACGCGATTAAGAGCGCAAAGAGCACGCCCGCAAAAGTGATGTGAAAAATAGTCTTAACCGCATGAAGCGTCGCGGCGGGCACGTTCAAAAACCGCGCGGAACTCCAAATGGCGTAATTCAGCGCGAAATAAACGAGCAGGGCGGCCGCTAAAGTGACGGCGAGCGAAATAAACAGCTGGCGCAGCTGAAGCTGGGGCTTAACGAAAAAAGATTTTCTCATTATTTTCTTATTCCTACAAATGGATAATGTTATCGATGAGGCGGGTTTGGCCGATGTAAACGGCGGCGGTCAGGACGAAAGGTCCGCGGGCGGTCTTTAGAGGCTCTAAACTTTCCGGATGAACCATTTCGAGATACTCGATCTTGTCCCCCTTGTCCGGCGCTAGTTCCCTGGCGAAGCGGCTTCGCATCGCCGATTGACTCCAATTCGAGGTTGATTTTATCATAAGGGCCGTGGACTGTAAAGCCGCGTAAATCCGGGCCGCGCGGCGGCGTTCCGGGGGCGCGAGGCGCGAATTTCTAGACGACATCGCCAAACCGTCCGGCTCCCTCACGATGGGACAACCGACCAGGCGCACCGATAAATCCAAATCCGCCACCATGCGTTCCACCACGCGAAACTGCTGATAATCTTTCAACCCGAAATAAGCGCGGCGAGGTTGAACCAGGTTGAAAAGCTTCAAAACGACCGTTGCAACTCCGTCGAAATGACCGGGACGGAAAGCTCCGCATAACCCTTGAGATAGCTTCCCCGCGCTAACTTTCGTCTGATATCCAGCAGGATATATTTCTTTCGCGGAAGGTAAAAAAACGCAGTCCACCGATTCGGCGCTCGCTTTGGCCAAATCTTTCACTTCATTTCGACGGTACCTTTGATAATCGTCCTTACGATTGAACTGAATGGGGTTTACGAAAATAGACAGGACGGTCACGCCATTTTCCTTTCTAGACCGACGGATCAGCGAGAGATGCCCCTCATGTAAATCGCCCATAGTGGGAACGAAGCCAACCTTCCGACGGCCGAC
>JANLTE010000261.1:0-12369 GCA_031362785.1 Elusimicrobiota bacterium | reverse complement strand
AAGACTATCCGGGGGCGCTCCGGGTTGTGATCGTCAACGATAACAGTTCAGACGACACTGCTCTCGTCGCGCGGAAAATTTCCGGAGACAGTCGCGGAAAAATTTCATGCGAGGTGTTGGACGCCGAGGCGTTGGCGGCGGGTTGGGCGGGCAAACTTTGGGCGCTCGATCAGGGCGTGAGCTTTGCAGTAACTCGTTCGAGAATCTCTCCCGATTTTTTTCTTTTCACCGACGCGGACATCCTGCATCACGCCCGCAGCGTCCGTGAACTCGTTTCCGAAGCGCAAAATAATTCGCTCGACCTCGCATCGCTCATGGTTAAACTCCATTGCAATTCTTTCTGGGAACGCCTCCTCATCCCCGCTTATGTTTTCTTCTTTCAGAAGCTCTATCCGTTCGAATGGTCGAACGATCCAAGCGCGACAACGGCTGCAGCGGCGGGAGGCTGCATATTAATACGCCGGAACGCGCTCACGAAAATCGGAGGAGTTCAGTCCATCCGATCAGCCATCATTGACGATTGCGCTCTGGCTAAAGCGGTCAAGAAATCGGGCGGGAAAATTTGGATCGGTTTAACGGAGACCGTGAAAAGTTTGCGCGCCTACGATACGCTGCGTTCCATTGGGAGCATGGTCGCCAGAACGGCGTTCACTCAGCTCAAGCGCTCCTGGCTTTTACTCGCGGGGACTTTCTTGGGGATGATCTGGCTCTATCTATGGGGTCCATATATTTTTGTGGTCGGAATCATCAGCGGTGATTTTAAAAGAGTTCTGACGGGCTCGTTAGTTTGGATTGGAATGTCCCTGCTTTACCGGCCCATGACGCGCTTTTATGGTCTTTCGATTGTATATTCGTTCACATTGCCGCTTTCTTCCTTACTGTACACCGGAATGACCTTTCATTCCGCCTGGCTGCACCTCCGCGGCCGGACAGGCCTTTGGAAAGGGCGCGTTTATTCGGACGCGGTGATCCTCCGGTAATTGTCGCAGAAAATCGCGGCGGACGCCGCTATGTTCAGCGATTCTGCGTTTCCGATCCCGGGAATGCCGATCGCCTGATGGATGAGGGGGGAGAGCGATCCCGATATTCCGTGAGATTCGCTGCCGAGAATTAAAATACAGTCCTTGGGGAAGGGAAAGTCGTGGACCGGTTTCCCTTTTTTATCGGCGGCGTAGATCGGGATCTTCGTTGACAATAAATAATTTTCCAGCTTTACGTAGTGAACGAACACTCTGCAAAAACTTCCCATGGACGCCTGCAGGACTTTAGAGTTATAAAAATCCACGGTGTTTTCCGAAGCGAGGATATGTTTCATCCCAAACCAGTCGGCGGTTCGAATCATCATTCCCAAATTGCCCGGATCGGAAACGCGGTCGAGCGCAAGCGTCAGGCCCTCCGGTTTTTTTGGCGGATCGTTATGTTTGATAGTCGCGACAGCCAAAACGCTGCCGGCGGATTGGAACTGGCTGATGGATTCAAGCTCTTCGGAACTGCAGAATAAAACTTCAGACTTCTTTCCTTCAATGAGATTTCCGTTCTCGAGCCAAAAATCTTTCACGCAGACGATTGATTGGATTTCATAATCGGAGCCCGCGAGTTCAAGCACGCTTTTTTTTCCTTCCACGGAAAAGCAGCCCTGCGCCTCCCTGAACTTTTTTTGCCCCAGGGATTTAATGAATTTAGCTTTATTTTTGGACAACATCGCGGTCATTGGATTTGGCTCTCCGCCTTGTAGCGTAGATAGTATCCTAAATTGCCGAGCGCGCTGCAAGGTTTTGGGTCGTCCGGCCTCATTCTTGAACTGGACTCGAGTTCCCTGCTACAATATCAGCCCTAGTGAAAAAAGAACTTTTTCTCTCCGCGTTATTGCTCGCCATCCCACCGTGCTTGATCCGCTCCGAAGACATGGCCTCGCATGACCACAGCCATCATCATCGCGCGGACAACGGCGTCGACATCAGTCTCGAACGCTCTCCCGGAGGACACAGCAACATGAACGCGCACCGCGGGATGCTTGCGTCGGGCCAGACGCCGGAGCCGTCCGGCAGCAGCTGGGCGCCCGAATCCACCCCGATGGAAGGCATCCACACTTTTAAAAAAGACTGGCTGTTCATGGTTCACGGGTTCGCGAACGCGGGCTACACGATGCGGTCGAAAGCCAATGCCGATACCCGAGGTTCAAACGAATTATTTACGACAAACATGTTGATGTTCATGGGTATCCATCCCATGGGCAAGGGCGCCTGGAGTTTTCGCGCCATGGGAGACTTGGAGCCCGTCATGGGACCGGAGGGTTATCCGCTGCTGCTTCAGACCGGAGAGTCCGCTGACGGGATCAAACACTTAATCGACCGACAGCATCCTCACGACATGATCATGGAATTATCGAGCACTTTGAGCTATCCGGTGTCTCAAAATGGGACGCTGTTTACTTATTTGGCTCTGCCAGGCGAGCCCGCGCTGGGCCCGCCCGCCTATATGCACCGGTTTTCAGGTTACAACAATCCCACGGCGCCCATCACTCACCATTGGTTCGATGCCACGCATGTGACCATGGGCGTAGCGACGCTGGGCTATGTTTGGAAGAACTGGAAGGTGGACGGCTCCATTTTTACCGGACGCGAGCCCGACGACCGGAGATGGGATATCGAACAGCCGAAATTTGATTCTCAGTCAGCGCGCGTTTCGTACAACCCAACAGAAAACTTTGCGCTTCAAGCCAGCTATGGACATCTTTCGAGCCCCGAACAAGTCAACCTCAGTCTGGAATCCATCGACAAGGTGAACGCCACGGCCGTCATGAACTGGCTGCCGCCGGACGAAGTGTGGCAGTTCATGGTCGGCTGGGGAATCAACATGAACCGGCCCGGCGCGCATCTGAACGCATTTTTGTTTGAGCTCACCCGATCGATACGCAAGACCCACACGCTGTTTGGTCGGGTCGAGGTCGTGAGCAAAGACGAATTGTTTTTGGATGGCGGCCCGAACCACGTCCATTCGACGGGACCCAGCGGTGTCGCTTCACTCAGCGCGGGAGCGGGCGAATCCAAAGTGGTGAACAAGTTCAGCGGCGGATACATTTACGACATACTAAAATACAAACAATCCGCCTGGGGGTTGGGCGCGCAACTCTCGCTTCATGTTTTGCCGCAGGCGCTAGAGCTCGCTTATGGAAGTCCGGTGATTACGGCCACGCTGTTCGCGCGAGTAAAGTTATTGTAATTTAAGCCGCGCTCGATGGCTAAAACGGCGGATCCGAAGGCAATGAATTTTCAGCTCGTCATTATTATTCCCCGCGGAAATATTCTACTTTAATCTATCGAGATGCTCCCAGCGTTGGTAGGTTTTTGAAAGGTCGTCCGCGGTGGCGGCCAACCGCAGCTTGATTTCGGAGATGTCCTTGGGGTCTTTTTGATAAAAATTCGGGTCGGCCATCGTTTTTAGGATCTCTTCGTGCCGGGCGTCCAGCTCTTCAATTTTTACCGGGAGGCTTTCGAGTTCGCGTAGATCATTAAATGAGAGTTTGCGCTCGCCGTCCTTTGTTTTGGGCTTCTCCGTTTTCAGCAGGCTGGAATTTTTTTCCGATTTCATCTCCCGCGACGCGGGCTCTAAACCTAAAGGTCGTTGAATCAGCCAATCGTCATAGCCGCCGGGATATTCATGAACTCTTCCTTCCCCTTCCAAAACAAGCGTCGATGTGACTACGTTATTCAGGAACGCCCGGTCGTGGCTCACCAAAAGAATCGTGCCGGAGTATTGCACGAGCAATTCTTCCAGAAGCTCCAGCGTTTCGATGTCCAAGTCGTTGGTGGGCTCATCGAGGACCAGCAGGTTAGAGGGTTTGGTGAAGAGCCGCGCCAAAAAAAGCCGGTTGCGTTCTCCGCCGGATAAAAATCTTACGGGCGTGCGCGCGCGTTCGGGCGCGAACAAAAAATCCTGCAGGTAACCCATCACATTCCTTGATCTTCCGTCAATGGTTACCGACTCTCCCTCGCCGCAGATGTTTTCTTTGACGGATTTATTTTCGTCCAGTTGTTCGCGGAGTTGATCGTAGTAAGCAATTTGAAGGTTCGTCCCGAGCGCAACGGTCCCTTTTTGAGGCGCCGTTTGCCCCAGCAGGATGCGCAGGAGCGTCGTTTTGCCGCTGCCGTTGGGGCCCATCACGCCAATTTTGTCGCCTTTTAAAATCCGGGTTGAGAAATTTCGGATTAATAGTTCTTCTCCGAATCCGTGCTCAATGTGTTCGGCTTTAACCACCACTTGCCCTGAGCGTTCGGCTTCCTGAGCCTGCATGCGCACTTTGCCGATCATTTGTCTCTGGGCTTTTTTCTGCGCTCTCAGCTCTTCGAGCGCTCGAACCCGGCCGATGCTGCGCGTGCGCCGCGCTTTGACTCCCTGGCGGACCCACGCTTCTTCCTGCGCGAGTTTCTTGTCGAAGAGCGCCTGCCCTACCGCTTCAATCTCCAAAGCGTTTTGTTTGCGCTCCAGAAAAGTCCGGTAATCACAGGCCCAGCTGTAGAGTTTGCCTCGATCGAGTTCCATGATGCGGGTCGCTAAACGCGCCATGAACATCCGGTCGTGCGTCACGAACAAAAGCGTTCCCGAATAATCTTTCAAAAAATTTTCCAGCCATTCGATGGATTCCAAATCCAGATGGTTAGTCGGCTCGTCCAGGAGCAAAACGTTGGGTTTGAGCGCCAGAGCTTTGGCCAGGAGAGCCCGTCTTTTTTGACCGCCCGAAAGGTGTTCGAAGCGGCTTTCGGGGTCCAGCTTCATTTGCGCAACGGTGTTTTCAATCTGCTGGTGCGTTTCCCAGGCGTTGGTGCGGTCCATCTCGGATTGCAGGCGGCCCAGTTGATTCAGCAAGGCGTCGCTGTATTCAGTTTCAAGGCGATGGCTCACTTCATGAAAATCGTGCAGAAGTTTGCCTTGAGATTCGAGCCCGGAGAGAACGACGTCGAACACGGTGCCCACCAGAGCGGGCACTTCCTGCGGCAGGTGCGCGACCTGGATCCCTTTTGAATAGTCCACTTTTCCGCCGTCGGGTTTCATTAGCCCCGCGATCAGTTTCATCAGCGTGGTTTTTCCAGTGCCGTTACGCCCGAGGAGCGCCACGCGTTCCCCGGGTTCGAGCTGGAGGCTCAAGCCCTCGAAGAGCTGCGCTCCGCTCAAGTTCAAGGAAATTTCGTGTAAGCTAATGAGAGCCATTGGAGTGATCGGGAAGGAATGCGGGAGCGCTATTGAACGAGGGTCTTTTCGATGCGGCGGTCGGGGACGAGCCACATGATCGCGACCGCAACGTACATCGCGCAGGCGATCCATGAGTTTAGAAACGAAATAGCGATGGCCGCGACATAAATCACGATGGAGATCTTCCCCTTAAAATCGCGGCCGAGCGCGGTCGCGAGCGTTGAATCTTTTCCGTGCAGCGCCAGAAGAGTTTGGGCTAGTATGAAATACGCGACCCCCGAGAAGAGCATCACCGCTCCGTAGAGCGAAACGGGCAGTGCCGCAAAATGATTTTCGCCCATCCATCCCGTGACGAAGGGGATAAGCGAGAGCCAGAACAACAGGTGCGAATTTGCCCAGAGGACGCGCCCGTCGACGTGTTTAACCGCTTGCAGTAAATGGTGATGATTGTTCCAGTAGATGCTTAAAAATATAAAACTGAAAGCGTAGCATGAGAGAACCGGAATGAGCGGGACCAGCGCGCCGAGCGTCGCCTCGTGCGGCACTTTTAATTCCAGCACCATGATGGTGATGATGATCGCGATCACCCCGTCGCTGAACGCCTCCAATCGCCCTTTACTCATGGATGAAATGTTTGACGCGCGCCCGGTTCATCGCGCTTATTTTTTGACCATTGAAGATCCGCATTTAGGACACTTAAGCGCGGAAAACCGGAACCCCGGCTTCGGCGGGACTTCCGCTTTGCAGGACGGGCAAAGTCCCGCGAAATTTTTTGACTTGATGTGGGCGCTCGCCGGATCGCTGAACTGGCCGCCGCTCTTCCCGAAATTGCTTCCTGATTTAATTGGATTTTGACCGTTTCTTTGCGGCATCGCGTTTCCTCCTTAATCTAACTCCAGCCCATTATATGATTTCCTTTGCTATCATATAACCATGTCCGGCGGAAAAATCGTCATATTAGTTGAATCGAACCTGTTCTTCACGACCAAAATCTCGGCAGGCTTAAAGCAATTGGGTTATGGTGTTGAGGTCGAAAGGAGTTTCGAAGGAGTCAGAAAAAAAACGGGGGAAGAAACGGAGGCGATTATACTGAACCTGTCGGCGCCCGGAATTGATCCGCTCGAGATCATCAAAAATCTGAAAAACTCGCCGGAAACCGCCCGGATTCCGCTGATCGCGTTCAGCGGACATAGAGATCAGGAAAAGTTGCGGTCGGCCGCGGCCTTAGGATGCGAGCTTACGGTCGCCAACTCCGCGATCGTTTCAGGACTTCCCGCTTTACTAAACCAGCTTAAAATGGGTAAAATAAATCCAAGATGAACTTTGAAGAAGAACGCTCGTTCGATTGTCCTTACTGTAATGAGCCCAACGAGATCCTCGTGGACCTCACGGGCGGAGAAAAGCAGAAATTCGTCCATGACTGCGCGGTCTGCTGCCACCCGATCCTGATTAAGCTGGAAGTTAACCCTGAAGGCATCAGCAGTTTTTCGGCCGAACAAGAATAATCCCTCCTCGCTCCGGACCTTGGCAAAAAATTTATAATCAGTTATACTGACCATCATGAACACTGATCTAGTGAAACCCTTGCCTTCAGGCCTCATGGGCCGTTACGAATTCCTCATGAACCGCCCCGCTCAGAGGATCCGCGAGATGACGGAAAAAACGCTGGAGCCTTTAAAAATCGTCCCTAAACAATACGGGATTCTGGCGTCCATTCAATCCGATGGTCCGCTGTCCCAGCGGGCGATCGGCGACATGCTCAAAATCGACCGGACGACGATGGTGCTCCTGGTCGACGCGCTCGAAGCAAAAGGATTCGTGGTCCGCAAAGACCATCCGGAGGACCGCAGGTATTATTCGCTCCATTTAACTTCATCCGGAAAAGAACTTTTTAAGAAAGCTCACAAGCTCGTCGCGCAGGCGGAAGAAGATTTTTTGCAACCCCTCTCGAGGACGGAAAGAGAAGATTTGCGCAAATTCCTCTCAAAGCTATTCCGGTTCATTCCCTGATGCCCTTCCCCATAAAAGTTTGTCTGCTAGCGCTTACTGCGGGTTTATTTTGCGGTGGCAAAGCGGGCGCGATGGAAAAATTCGCGATCCAAAAGGGCAGCACGGTGACGATTCATTACACTTTGAAGGTCGATCGAAAAATGGTGGATAGCTCCATCGATAGAGAGCCGCTGACCTATGTTCAAGGTTTAGGCCAGATCGTTCCCGGACTTGAAGAACAGTTGATCGGTTTGAATCAGGGCGATAAAAAACACGTTACGGTGTCGCCCGACAAGGGCTATGGGCCCATTTATCCCGATGCCTTCCAAAACCTTCCCAGAAAAACTTTCAAGAATTCCAAGAGTTTGAAGGTGGGAGACGTCGTTACGGGACAATTTAACGGAGGGCCGGTTCGGGCGACCATTCAAGACATTGATAGGAAAAACGTGTCGCTCAATTTGAACCACCCGTTGGCCGGCAAGATCCTGGAATTTGACGTGGAAGTGGTGAAGGTAAAATAGCGCGTTCGCGCTTTAAGAAAAACGAGGTCGCGCGATGCGCGCCAGACTTTCCTCTTTGTGAAGCCGTTCGTCCAGCCCGATCCTTCTGAAAAGATCAGCCAGGTTTTTAAAATCCCCGTAATCCTCCTTGAAGTCGCTTTCAAAGCGTTCCCCTTCTAATTCAGCTTGCTCCTGCACATAGTTCATGTATTCGTGCTCGGCGTGATCTTCAAAATCCGCGTTCAGCGAGTAACTTAAGGCGGGTTGAATCACATAAAGGATCCAGCTGACATGATAATAAAAGAACGCGATGAATTGAGGGATCACTCGGTGGAGTAAAAAATTTTCTTTTAATCCTTTCTTTTGTGCGAGTTCCTCTAAAATTAAGAGGTGCCATTGTTCGTTATCCTGCTGGTGGCGAGATTCCTGAATAAACTCAAAAATTCTTCGCGCGAAATTCGGCTTGGCGTAGGTATGAGTCATGGCGATATAGGCCACATGTTCCCAGGCCTGATAGGGCACTCGCGCGACGATTTCCAAAACCTTAAATTTGGACAGCGAGCGCTTCTTGCCGTAGAAGAGGTCCATGGAGATGAAGAGCATTTGAGCCAACATCCCGTAGTTCCTTCTGGGCGAGCGTAAAGTCCGCGCCTGTTCCGCTTCAAGGTTTGTCATAGTTTCACCGTTCATCTGCCAAATATTTCGTCCGAGCGCGAAAAGATAATAGTAATTTACTACAATGTCGCAACTAGTTAAAGCTGAATTTTTCTCATTCTGTTATAATCTACCGTAATGACCATCGCGATCGTTATCCTATGAAAACCGTCTCCATCATCATACCCGCTCATAACCACGGGCTCTATTTGGCCGAAACCTTGGATTCGGTGCTGAATCAGGGCGTGAAGGATTTTGAGATCATTATCGTTAACGACGGGTCCACCGATAATACCGGGGACATCGCCGATGCCTACGCGCGAAAGTTCGGGGATCAGAAGGTTGTTTGCATAAAGCAAAAGCAAGGCGGGCCCTCGGCGGCCCGAAATGTGGCGCTCAAACGGGCCCAGGGGCGCTACATTTCGTTCATTGACGCCGACGACCTCGCGATCCAGGGTACGCTTCAAAAGCGCATCGATTACCTGGACGCCCATGCGGATGTTATGCTGGTCTGCGCGGATGTGACGAATTTCGGAGAGCAAGGAACGATCGATGAATCCTATTTCCGATCGCGCAATATTTACTCGGATTTCAAAGCTGCCGGGTTCAAATTTGAGGACCTGTTCAGCTTCATCCTTAAAGTGTGCATGGCGTTCACTTCAACGGTGGTAGTGAGGCGGGAATGTTTGGAAGCGTTGGGGGGTTTTGACGAATCTTTCCCGGTCGGAGAAGATAAGGAACTTTATTTTCGCCTGGGCAGGCGTTACAAAATGATCGCGCTTCCGGAAATCATGGTGCGCCGCAGGATCCATGCAACCAACATTTCACACGGAGAAGTCATCCGGCGAAAATCCTACCTGGCAATCGCGCAAAAGATTCAGCGCGAAGATCCCCAATATTACGAAGCGAACCGAGAACTTTTTCATCGGTGGCTGACCCACCTTCATTATGAAGGCGGGTATTATCTTTATAAAGATGGCCAATACGGCTCAGCTGCGCTGGAACTACTCAAAAGTCTAAGCCGCCGCCCTACCCTTAACGCGTTGTATTATTTGTTCATCTCACTTATCAGCGGCCTGCTTGGCAAGCAGCTGATCGCCAAACTGAAAGGCCACTAGGACGCGGTTTCCCCGCCGCTTCTGTTCCCGTTACCCGCGGTACAGCCGGAAATCTTGCCACCGTATCAACTCAAATCTAAGTCCTGCGCATAATTTCTTCCGCCAATATCTCAATGATGACTTGTTAGTTTCCTTTTATATATATAAATGTGATGCGGGTAGTCATAAATTGGAGCTCCGCCATCTATCGGGAAACTTGCCGCAAGCGTATATTCTTTCCTGATGAGGTCCTCAATCAAGTGAATGATCTCGTGGTCCGCGATATAATCCCACGCGTGCGACAGGTATAGATTGACAAACACGATGTAGGCTGGGCGGTTTCTTTGAACGTCTCTCCACATCCTGTCCTGGAACTCTTTGTGCTTTGGAAAACTCGTAAAAAGGGTATGGGTCGTGAGGAAAGAGGACGCGCTTTTTCGGTCCGCGAGGAGCAGGATTTGGGGTTCCGAGCCGAAAATAAATATCGGGTCATCCGGCGTCGTATTGGATGCGATGAAATCGGCGACCATCGGAGATTCCGCGAACATGTTTCCGCGGAACCATCTCAGGTTGATTTGGTCTGGCGACATTTCAAAATACTCTCCGTGGGCGCGAAATAAAGAAAATAAAATCAACCCGAGGACGATCGATGTCCGCGTGATGCTTTTCTCAACAAATTTGTCCAGAAATATTCCCGCTGACAGCGCGAACCCGGGGGCGAGCAGCATAAAATAGTGAGGGTAGGCAAAACCTGGGATAACGCCGAGAAACGAAATCGTCAGCAAGAGGGCCGGGGAAAGCAACTCCTTGTTTTTCCTCCACAATCCCATTAGCATTGAACCGACCACTGCTGCGGACAGAACCCCGTTTTGACTAAGCACACGCTCACCGCTCTCGTAAAGCATCGCTGCGGTGGGCGCTCTGAACGCATACTTTGCGTAAAGTGAACCGTGCAGAAGCGTCCAATAAATCAGGTCCCCCAATGCGCCGCGTGAATAAAAATAGATGCCGATCGCGGCGGAGATACAAAGGGCGCCGGCAATCCATAAAGTGATGTCCGAAATTAAGCTCTTGAGCGAAACTTCATCTGCTTTCCATTGCCGGTATCGTTCAAACGCGACATAGATCAAAACTGCGAGGGCGGAAGGGCCTGCTTGTTGTTTGCTCCAGCAGGCAGACGCGGCGAGGAAACCGCTTAAAAAGATATATTTGGAATCCTTCCGGGCAATGCCCATAAAGGCGGTCAATAGACCCAGGACGATGGGGAGCAGCGTCAGAGTTTCGGCTGTCGCGGCAAAGCCGAATACCGCCGGGCTGGCTGTGTAGAGCGCGAACGCGAGCGCGCACCATAAACCCGTCCTGCGGCTTTTAAAATACAGTGAGGAAAAATAAAACAGAAAAACCATCGTGACAAAATTGTAAGCGTGAAATGCCAGGTGGATGGCGCGGGGGGTCGGACTGATGAACAGCATCATCACGGCGTTCAGGGCAAAAACAAGCGGCGCGTTATAATCCGGGACGTCGCGATATAGAACTGCGCCGCGCAGCATGAGCCGCCCCACATACGCATATAAACCCTCGTCGCGGTTCAGCGGCACGTCGAGATACGGAACGCGCACCGTAACATAGGCCACCACGATGAGTAGCCAGGCAAGGCAGAGTTTAATTTTTGGATGATTGAGCAGGCGATTCATTTTTCAAGAACGGTGGACGTGAATTTAGATGGAACGCAACCGGCTTGGATGCAGACTTAAGTGTTTAATGAACGCTCTTTCGCGCGAGTTTTGTGCATGATGAATTCGAAAACCATGGGGAGTATCGAAACGATAACGATTCCAATCAATATGACGGAGAAATTTCTTTTGACCGCCGGGATGTTGCCGAGGAAATAGCCCGAAAACAAGCAGATTGAAATCCACGCGATCCCGCCTACCACATTGTAGCTGATAAACTTCCAGTAATTCATTTTGCCGATGCCCGCCACGAACGGGGCGAAGGTCCGCACGATCGGCACGAACCGCGCCAGCACGATGGTCTTGGCGCCATACTTATCGTAAAACTTCTGTGTTTTGATCAGGTGTTCGCGCTTAATAAACCGGCTTTCAGTTTCAAAAATCTTCTGGCCCGTCAAAGACCCGATCCAGTAATTGACCGTATCTCCCGCGATCGCGGCCACGCATAGGGACAGCCACAGCCACCCAACATTGAGCGAGCCCAGCGCTGCGATCGCGCCCGCGGTGAAAAGGAGCGAATCTCCCGGCAGAAAAGGTGTCACCACGAATGCGGTCTCGCAAAAAACGATGCCGACCAGAACCGAATAGGTCCAGACCCCGTAATTTTGGATCAGCAGTTGAAGGTGCTGGTCCAGGTGCATAAAAATATCGATAAATTTAGTGAAGATCATTTTTTCTCGCTCCCTTTAACGTTGCAACATCATACAATTGATAAACTTTTCCGGCAATATTGTGCAGTTACTTGCGTCTCAACCCTAGCAGGTCCAGGATGAGTGATTGTTCTTTCATTTTTAGCAGCCGTACGGCAAGGATGAAGACCAGGCTTCCGCCGAGAATTCCAAGGACGACGTGCGCCGCCGCGCTCGAATGGGGCCAAACGGTCTTGAGCGCGTAGAGATACGCTGCCATGGCGGCGCAAGCGCAGATGGTTTTCAGGATCGTTACCGATAAGGGGTGGTCTTCGGCATCCTGCGCGAAATTTTCTTGGAGCCGCAATTGCCGCTCGAGCGCGATGTAAAGCCACGCGGAATTGACCCACGACGCGATGGCCGTTGCCAGCGCGAGGCCGAGCACTCCCAATGTCCACATCGAAAGGAGGTTCAGGATGATGTTGAGGATCATGCAGACCGCCGCGATTTTAACCGGCACTCTCGGCATTTGAAGCGCATAGAAACCGTTCGCGAATACTTTAGAAGTCGAGTAGGC
>JANLTE010000243.1:0-1531 GCA_031362785.1 Elusimicrobiota bacterium | reverse complement strand
GACCGGAGCGGGATACACGATCGGCGGCGGGCTGATCCTGTCCGCAGATTATAAGCACCGACTGAGTGACAACGTATCTTCGCTTGGAGCGGGCGGCGAATTTAACCTCATGCACAACTTTTCAATTCGCGCCGGATATATTAGTCAGCTGACCAACCTGCAAAAATCGCGCGATAGCCGCAACAATGTGGCAGACCAGCTCACGGGCCTCGGTATGGGTTTTGGTTTGCGCGCGTTCAAATTCCAAATTGACTACGCCCTAACCCCCATGGGCGAGTTGGGCCTCACCCAGCGCGTTTCCTTAACGACCCGTTTTCAGTAGACCTTCCCCCTCTCCTTAAAAACAGCCTCGTCACTATCAGTTCTCTCCGGATGTGGTAAAATACGTCAACCTAATCTATATTTTTAGGTTGACACTTTCTTACTACAAACAGGGAGGCACCAAGCCATGAATTGGAGCGTTCTGGTGGAAAAAGCGATGAACAACGACCGTATCACTCGGTCGGAGGCCGAAGAAATTTTAAACTGCCCTGACGATGCGATCCTGCCCCTGGTAGATGCCGCCTTTAAAATCCGAAAAAAATTCTTTGGCAAACGAGTCAAGCTCAATTTTCTGTTGAACGCTAAATCCGGTCTTTGTCCGGAAGACTGTTTCTATTGCTCTCAATCCAAAGTTTCGGACGCGGCAATCGATAAATATCCGTTTCTTTCGGACAAGGAAATTATTGCCGCAGCAAATCGCGCAGTTTCCGTTAAAGCCAAGCGCTTTTGCATGGTGAATTCGGGTCGCGGACCCAACGATAACGAAATTTCTCTGATCTCTCTAGCGGTGCGTCACGTCAAGCAGGAGTTCCCAAACCTGGAAGTCTGCGTTTGCCTGGGGTTGCTCGCGCCGCATCAAGCAGAGGAGCTCAAAAGGGCGGGCGTGAATGCCTATAACCATAATTTAAACACGAGCGAGAATAATTATCCCAAGGTTTGTTCAACCCACACCTATCAGGACCGAATTGATACCGTTCACGTCGCGAAAAGCACCGGGCTTGAGGCCTGCAGCGGCGCGCTTTTCGGCATGGGGGAAAAAGACGAGGACATCATCCAGCTCGCGTTTACCCTGCGCCGCATCGGGGCCGAATCCATCCCGCTTAACTTTTTGATCCCGATTCAAGGCACGCCTTTTGAAAAGTTCCGCTACATGAACCCCCGCAAGTGCCTGAAGATTTTATGTATGTTCCGGTTCGTCAACCCTACGGCTGAGATCCGGATCGCGGGCGGGCGCGAAGTAAATTTACGCTGGCTCCAGCCGCTAGGTCTGTACGCGGCCAATTCCATTTTTATCGGAGACTATCTGACCACCAAAGGGCAAAAACCCGAAGCCGATATCGCCATGATTGAAGATTTGGGCTTTGAGATTGAAGGTTACGAATCAGCCGCAGCTCCGGAAGCAACGCCCGAACCTCAAGAGTTCGCGGTTCTCCTAAAGTAAACCTTCCATAATAAGCGGGTTCCATCATGAGAGATAATGGCCGTATTT
>JANLTE010000263.1:0-4653 GCA_031362785.1 Elusimicrobiota bacterium | reverse complement strand
GGAGACAACGGCAATGACAAAGGGCCAGACAATGCCCCGCCGATGATGGATCGGCTGGAAGAATGGCAGAGGGATGGACAAGTCGTTGTTATATCGTGGGAAAACGATTCAGGCCAAATATCCGTTAGTGAAGGAAAAATTGACAACATTACCGGAAAGCCCGATAAAAAAAATAAAAAGGATAGCTATCCGATAGTGTGGCTTGAGGGAGACGACAACCCTATCCCGGTAGAAAGAATTAAGGCAGCCAACGAAAAAATTAGCGTCAATCTCGTTACGCCGCGCGGGCTCTCTCTCTCTGGCGAGCTGGGGCAGGTTCAAGTCGTTTTCGCCGCGGCTTTGGGTTTGGGGGCGCTTGCGGCGGGGGGTGTTGCGCTCTTGACTGGCGCAGGGGCTCTCGGGATCGCGGCAGCCGGCATTTTGGGAGCCATGTTGGGCATCGGGGCTTATTTTCTGGCGAACCGTTTTGGCGCGGACAGGGGCAAAGTTGCTCCGCCGTTGGATTCTGCTAACGATTACGTTGAAACGCTGGTGGGTTCGGTCGGCGAGCAGAAACGGGCGCAGGTTCAGGATTTGCTGGACAAGCTCCTCAGCCAGAAGCCGCCGATGGGCCTCGAGGGGCGGCTGAATGAGCTGGAAAAATACTCGAAAGATTTTCGGCAGTTGGGGTTGGAAGATCAGCAGCTCCAGGCGGCGAAACTGATCGCGAACTGGGCGATTTTCAGCGGACGGTCTCGGAACGGGATTACGGACAAAACGGCGATCAATTCAACAGAAATCCCTCAGGCGATTCATTTCTATAGCGCGAGCGAGATGGGCTCCGTTGTCGATGATTTCAATGCGCTGGCCGAACTGCATCGCAATAACGATCCGCGCTTCAAAATGTCGTCGGGCGTTTCGGCGTGGGATTTCTTCTACTACGGCGGCCTGCGGAACGCGCTGGGCGGCTCCCAAGCGCTCACTCTGGACCAGTCGCTCAGCGCGCTCGAGTTGGGCCGGACGGAAATCCAGCCGGGCTATCGGAGTTCGAAACGGCAACAAGTCATGGCGACGAGGATTTGGAACCAGGGACGCAAGGCGGCTGGCGAACTAATCAAACTGCGTCCGATCGAGGTGCGCGGTTCAGCGATGAGTCAAGAATACAAGAACGCGGGATCGACGCGGGTTCTGCTCCATAAAATCCACCGCATGTCGGAAAACGAACTGTCGATATTGGCGAAAAGCATCGTGCGCCAGGAAAAAGAGATCGAGGATGGCGCGAGAAACGCGACCGACAGAATGACTTTCCTGCTCGACGTCGGCAAATTAGAAATCGACAGCGACCAATTGAGAACTGAATTGTTGAAGTACGCCGTCCGCGATGGAATCAGCGCTGATAAATTCAATGATATGTTCAACGGCGTTTTCAAAGGGAACTTTGCGAACTACTCGATTACCGATGGCGAAATCGCGGGCCATCAAAAAGATTTGGATGCTTCCATCAAGCGGGATACGGACGTCCTTTACGGTATTGTGCTGGCGAAAGTGCGGACCATCAGCACGAACTCACAAATTCAGGAAGTTTTCATGGACATCTACACGGACGAAATGATTTATAGCGAAAACGTCGGCCAGAAAGTCAGAATCATGCTGATCGTTTCCCAAACGCAGATCGTGATCATCAGCCAATCCATGAATGTCTCCCTCCGCGAAGAGGCCGTCCTGGCCATGCAGCAGTAACGCAGTTGTGCGTTAAGCAGCCCTCTCCTTCAATATTCCTGAGACATATTTATGAATAACGCTCGCGATGAGAGTCTGATAAGGGATTCCCTCCTGCATGGCTCGCTTCCTCATGTCTAAAAGGTCCTTTGAAGATATTCTGATGTTCACCCTTCTGTCTTTTTGGAAAGTCGAGCGAGCGTATTTTTGATACTTGTTAATCTCTTCTTTTGCAGGTTTGCTCGACTTCCATTCCCCAGATTCATAGGACTTGAGCAACTCTTTCTCTTCCTTGTTCGGTTTAGCCATTTTATAACCTCCTCCTAATCAATATATTTTTTCGTAGCCCTACGACTTGGAATAATGGTTTTTAGAAATACTTCCTGCTCCGATTCAACAAAGGGAACCAGGTAAGCATAGTTTTCTACTCTGACCACAAAAATCCGTTGGCCTTTATATTTTTCCTGATTGGGATGGTCCAAAATATCCAGGATATCGCCATTTTCAATGTAAAAAACGATCTCTTCGAATGATATTTTCCGGTCTCTTTTAAGAGTTTCGTTTTTAGCCGCATCCCACGAAAAGTATTTCACGAACGGATTATATCACACTGTGTGCCTTTTGTCAACATACCCAAGTATGTGAAATTTTACACCGAAATAATATATAGATAAATATATAATTATTTAGTTGAATAATATGTAATTATATATTAAAATTATCATACAAAAATGAAGAAATTGCTGAGCTTAACAGACGAAAACGCGTTTAAACGAATGGCTCAATACGCGGCTAAGGCGCCGGATGGGCTGGAAAACCTGACTTACGCGGAGGTAATCCGCATGGTCCGGAACAAGCTTTTGATGACGCAATCGCAACTGGCGAAGCGGGCGGGCCTGCCGCAATCTCACATCGCCAAGATCGAGTCGGGTAAAATGAATCCGCGACTGGACACGCTTGAGAAGATTCTGAAGGCCATGCATTGCGATATGCTTTTGATTCCGAAACCGATCCACAATCTGGATAAGATTATTGATGAACGCGTTCGGCATATCGCTCCCGTAAAGGAGGAGGAACGGAAACTGAGGCGCAACCCAACTGCCAGAATTTGGGATGAAAGCGATAATGATTCGCGACTCCGCGCGGCGGCAAAGAAGATTGTTGAGCAGGGCGCGTTCGTGGCGGAACCAACGAACATTCGCGGAGGGCAATCCGAACCGCCTTATACCTGGGGGCCAGACGCGGGGTACTCGCATATTTTGATGGACCTGGGCGTTTCGGATGGGAGCGGGAAAGTGCTCGCGCCCGAACTGCTCGCGCGTCTTGGCGTTGACTCAAATTCCGTAGCGGAGCGCTGGTACAATTCGGACGACCCTCAGTTTCCGAGCATTACGAAAATCGGCGCATCGAATGCGACGGGCGGAAAAAGTTCCGTGCTTTCTTTGCGCGAGGTGATTGAGAGGAGCCCTGAACTCGCGTTGGGCCAAGAGCATGTTGCGGCGTTCGGGCCCACAATCGCGATGTTGATGAAAGATATCGACGCCGCGCAACCGCTCAGTTGGCAGACGCACATCGGAATCGCGGAGGGGTATGAAGTGCAGGAGATGCCAGAGGGGACGGGTCTTTTGCTCGGGCCGGTGGAGCCCGGATCTGACGCCGAGCGCCGAAGATTAATCGACCATGTCCGCAGGATGCTCGAAGGTCGCGACAAGCGCGTGATCGGAACGCGCGAACCCGTCCCGGGAATTGAAACTCCGATGTTGTTTAACGAAAAGGGACTGGACGCTTTTATCGATGGTCTCATCCGCCAAATGCGGGATGATATGAAGATCCCGGAGCTCGTCAAGCTGTTGATGCTAGAGGGCATCAATGTCATCGATGTCATGGGTTTCGCGAAAGATGCGGAAGGGAAGCTCATCCCGAGGGATAGTTTGATTCAGATTTATATTCCAAAGCCCGGCGAAAGGATCGTCACTCGCGAAAGGAAGTCGCACGCTCTGTTTGGAAACGCGCGGGCGCATGGGATGGGGGCGGTGGGGTGGCTTATGGAGTTTAAGCAGGCGCCGTCGGGACTGCGCGCGAACGCGGTCGCGAGCAGTGAGCTCACATGGAGTCTCTCCGACAATTTCATGGGAAAATCGCCTCGTCCGGGAAAAGTAACGCGGCGGCGTTTGGAAGAAGCGTTTAGCGCGATGGAGATGCCCGACCCTAACGATACCTTGCGCCGTCCGTCGTGGCGCGCCCAAAACCCGAACGATTTTCAAGCTTCGGACAACGCGGATGCGTTGCCGAAGATCATATCTCCCGGCGCGCGGCAGCAAAGGATCCATCACGAGCCCGAGTACAGCGCGCTCAAGATGTTCTTAACTTCCGGAACGCGCGCGGTCTTTAGCCGCAACGGCCGGCATTCGGCTTTCAAAGTTAAGCGCGGCGCGGTTCGCGTAACGGATTTGAAAGGAAAGGTCGTTATAGAGCGGTTGGGATTTGACGGGAAAGGCTGGGACGGAACGAATTCCGACGAGGCCGTCGTCCTGGCCCATAAAGGAGACTTGCTCCTCGAATCAGTCGGAACGCAGGCAGCGGTCGTCTATGACGCCATCCGCCCTATTCAAGGCGGCAAAACGCTTCCCGGCTTGATGGGAGCGCCTGCTTGAAAGTTTTACATAAAATTTACAAAAGGTTTGGGACTCGGCTTACGCGATAGGGTACAATCATAGGATGATCAATAAAGAATTCAGCGCCTGCGCGCGTTTATCGACGGAAACGAGCGCCGCTCCATCCGCCCGCGCCTCTTCCGGCTTATACGCCGCGCCGCTTTCGTTCCTGCCGGTTAAACTTTTTCGTGCTCATCGCCTGATGCACCATTTCGCGCGCTTCTTAACGGTCCTTTGCTTCTTCCACTTCGCTGGAGTTAACAACGGCTACACCGCGATGATGGCCGCAGCGCCGCATCCG
>JANLTE010000230.1:0-2330 GCA_031362785.1 Elusimicrobiota bacterium | reverse complement strand
GAAAATTTTTCCGTCGCCGAAGTTTCCGGTCTTGGCCGCCTGGGTAATCGCGCCGCTCGCCTTTTCTACCATGGCGTCATCCACCACGACCAGAATCATGGTTTTTGCCAATTCATCATAAACAGCTGTCCCAACTTGAATCCCCTTTTGTTTGCCTCTCCCAAACACATCCATTTTCGTGGCCGATGGAAACCCCGCAATTTCCAGGGATTTAAGCACTTCTTCTTCTTTTTCCGGACGAATGACCGCACGAATCATTTTCATATTGACACCTCTCGTTTTATTCTCACTCTTCTGTATATGCCGGCACCATAACAACTCTTTGTTCCGCTTCCACATCACGGCGCACCGTTTTCAATAAATTCATATTTCGGATGATAAGCTCCAATACGTCCGGCAAAATGGCGCATGGCACCAGCTCCATTATTTTTTCCCCGGCGCGCGCGTTTTTTCCCGTGCGTCCTCCCACAAAAATATGAACCGCATCCACAATTTTCCCGTTGATGTTGGCTTTAATGCCCTGAAGTCCAATATCCGCCGTATGATGATTCCCGCAGGCGGCAGCACATCCCGACCAGCGCATTTTGATGTTTTGAAGCGTATCTCTACCGAGCCGCTTTTCCAACTCCTGCGTCACTTTGACTGAAATGCCTTTGGTTTCAATGAGCGCGAGGTTACAGTAATCGATGCCGACGCAGGATACCAAACCGCGGAAAAGCGCGCCAGGGTTCGTCGAAAGTTGAGCGAGCAGTGGCTCTTCCAAAAGCGCGTCCAACTTATTTTTCGGGACATTCACGATAATCATGTTTTGCTGAGGGGTGATGCGCACTTCGGAATTTCCGTACGCTTCAGAAAGCCGCGCCAACTCGTGCAGCTGCTTGGCGCTAACTCGGCCCACCGGAACGCAAAGCCCCACCGCGAAAAGTCCAAGCTGCTTTTGCGGAGTCACGCCTAAATGGTCGGACTCTGCCTCTCCGCGCCGGTCGGTCCCGGCACCCGCAAGTTTGCACCCAAATTTTTCCTGCCAGCGGGACTCAAGCTCGCTCCTGAATTTCTCCACGCCCCAACTCTCGATTAAAAACGCGAGTCGGCATTTGGTGCGTTCAGCTCTGGCGCCGTGATCGCGGAAAATCAACGCGATCTCGGCGCAAAGTTTGGCCGCCTCTTCCGGCAGCACGAAAACATCAATATTTTTCGCGTTATAAAATCCACCCGAGCCCATTTTGCCGCCGACCAAAACATTGAAGCCTTTGCGCTCCGCACCGTCAATCACCTTAACCGCCGGAACCATTCCGATATCCTGAGATTCGGGGTGCGTGCAGTTTTCGAAACAACCGGTGATCGTCGCGTTCATTTTTCTGGGCAGGTTCGTGAACTCCTTATTCCTTAGAAAGATATCGGTAAACTCAGTTGTGTAGGGGTACGCGTCCATGAGTTCGTGCGGCGTCAGCCCCGAGAGCGGGCAAGTGTTGACCCCGCGAATGTTGTCGAGCCCGGTTTGCAAGCTGGTTAAATCTACGTCCTGAAGTTCCCTTAAAATCTGAGGCACGGATTCAATACGGATCGCGCGAAGTTCAATTTGCTGCCGCGTCGTAATATCCAATACTTCATTCCCCAGCCGTTCCGAAATTTGCGCCAGGGCGCGCAACTGTTTCGCGTTGGACCGGCCCCCGGTGATCCGGATCCGCATCATGAAAAACCCGGGAGTTTTTTTCCGCAAGAAAGTCCCAATCCATTTCAAACGATCCATGTCGCCCGATGAAATTTTTCCGAGGCCGCCCGCGGCCAGCGTCTCGATTTCCTGAAGGATGTCCAAACCGTCCTTTTCCGCCTTGATCTTTTCAATGGGATTGGTGCCGGGAGTAAACATCACCAGATCTCCATGGCGATGGTGGGGACCATGATCACCCTGCCCTGCGGGACCAGCGCCTTACCGCCCTCGCCAATCCAGCGGTTCACCCACTTCCGTTCGCTCATATATAAGACGATCAAAGCCGAGATCACGATCGCCGCGAAACAGCCAAACCCCATGCTGAAACTTCCGGTCATTTGTTTCGATATCCCCATCGCGTTGGGAATGATGGCGCCACCCAGAGCACCGATTTCACCCACCAGACTGGAGGCGACTGCGGTTGCCAAAGGAAACCGCAACGGAACAAGCTGAAAAACCGAACCGTTGCCCGCGCCCAGGCCCGCAAAAATTAAGAGCAATATCGCCGTTGCCATGTAGATGCCAGGATGAAACCCGGCAAGCACAGCTCCGCCCAATACCATCACGAGCACCATCTTCAAAGTTTTAACGCCGCCCCAACGGTCGGAAGCATAACCAC
>JANLTE010000220.1:0-2560 GCA_031362785.1 Elusimicrobiota bacterium | reverse complement strand
GGCACTGACTCGTAGTCCTTGAATGTCTTATTGATATTCACAAGAGTCTTTACCTGACTGGAGATAAAGGTAAACAACATTATTAGGGTGTATATGTTAAGAGTTGATCCTAGAAAATAGAAGAGGACAAATGCCATAAAGATGCTTGAAGCAGGGCTGATAGCCAGCTGGAAGGCTTTATCTGTTAGAATTTTAATTTTTTCATTTGTCCGAGAGGATTCTTCGAATGTCTCGACATTCCTTTGATAACCAGGAGGGTAAGGAAGTACGTTATCTCTTGATTTAGAAGTCAGGTCAACGTAATTGGGGTTATTAATGTCCATTTCTAATCAAATATAAACTTTTAATGCCTTAATTAAAAATAAACTAGATGATTTTTCAATTAATATAAATGAAGTGGAATGAATATACTGATGATAGCGAGCCAGAGCAGCAAGAAAACGATAAAGGTTATTTTACAAGTACCGAAAGAAAAGAAAAACTCTCACCATTACAACGAATCGCAACATGAGCAATCTCATCAAGATCTTGAAAAAGGAAATACCTGTTTGATAATTAGATGAAGAGGTAAGGATGATTTTGGATAAGATCCCTGACAATGAGGGAAAATTTTACCTCAATGTTTTCAATATCGACCCGAGTGTCAAGATGTCATCACTTTACGATTTCTTCAAACCCTACAACATATCTGAAATTTTCAGAATAGTGATATTAAATTCGTATGATCTGGAATTTTCATCGAAGGAAGATCTTTTCAGGCTTGCCCTGGAGCAAGAGGGAATCATAAACGGGCAAAAGTTCTTTGTGAGAAATAGTAGGGAGTACACTCAACTCAGAAACAAAATTCAAAGCAGGCCTGGAAATCGGAAATACTACCAAAATGACCGTCAAAATTTTAAGAATAATAGACATAACCAAGGCGAACATTTTAAGCCTGATTCACAAAAGCCTCATCAAAACAAGGAATATGTACGCGAAGACCATCCACCAACTTCTAATTACAACAATTTTAAAAGATATTCCAATAATCACGAATTTCAAAGGGAACAGCAACCACAAAGGGAAGAGTATAACGAAAGACCGGCAAAAAATCAGATGCAAAACATGGAAGAATATCATGATAAAAATCCACATAGAACCCACCAAGAAGTTCGACAAAATAAAATTGAAACCGAAAACACAGAGACAAGAATAAAGTCTCACACTTTTCATCCGGGACAAAAGAATAATAACAATATTCGTCATTTTATCCAGAATAAAGGAAATAACGAGACTGTTTACATTAAAAAAGACGCTGAAGAGCATCCAAAGGAACCTGATGAAGGAAAAAATGATATGAGAGGCAAGATGTCCGTTTCAAATAGTAACCAAAAGGAAATGACAAGTGACACAAAACCAAAGCAGAAAAATCCCAAGGAGGCTTCTGCGAGGCAATTTATGGATAAAAACGATTTCAATAAGAAAAATTCAAATACACCAATTTATAAAAAAAATATGTTCGAAGCCCTGTCAAAGAAATAATTTAATTTAATTCAATTTATTTAAAATTCTCTTTTTTATATAAATGGAATCGATAAAAGAGTTCGATTACGACTTTTTTGTGATTGGTGGCGGTTCAGGTGGGCTATCTGCAGCGCTTAGAGCTGCTTCTTTTGGAAAGAAAGTTGCAGTTGCCGATTTTGTAAAGCCCACTCCCCAGGGAATTAGCTGGGGTCTTGGGGGAACTTGCCTCAATGTTGGCTGTATTCCAAAGAAACTGATGCATTATACTTCTTTATTAGGCGAAACAAGAGATGATTTGATAGAAACAGGTTGGAATATCGATAAGAATTCAAACCATAGCTGGGAAAAAATGGTTGAAAGCATTCACAATCATATCAGAAAATCTAATTGGGGCAACAAAAAACAGCTATCGAGCGGAAAAGTCGAATATTTTAATGCGTTGGCTTCGTTTGTTGATAAAAATACATTGGCACTGAAGGATAAAAAAGGTGAAGTAAAGAAGGTTACAGCAAAGTTTATACTTGTAGCTGTCGGAGGAAGACCAAATTACCTTAATATCGAAGGAGCAAGAGAATATTGTATAACATCTGATGATATATTTTGGAAAACCACTCCTCCTGGAAAGACCTTGGTTGTGGGGGCTGGATATATTGGATTGGAATGCGGAGGATTTCTGAAAGGCCTTGGCTACGAAGTGGACATAATGTATAGAAGTGCTCCTCTTCGAGGATTTGACACCGATTTCACAGTCAGAATTGTCAAGTATATGACCAAAATGGGAATTAACTTCATTCAATCCTTGCCAACCAAAATCACTAAAGAAGAAAATGGGAAACTAAAAGTTTTTTATACAGTAACTGGGAATGGAGTTTCAAAGGATTTGACTGCTATATATGATACAGTCTTATTCGCTATTGGAAGAACTGCGGATACTGCCTTGATTGGGTTGCATGAGATTGGAGTAAAGCTGAGAAATGATGGAAAGGTGATAGTTGACACCAAGTGGAGAAGTTCCGTTGAGAACGTATTTGCCATTGGTGATATCTCGTCGATAGGC
>JANLTE010000189.1:0-2348 GCA_031362785.1 Elusimicrobiota bacterium | reverse complement strand
AAAAGCGCTCGCCCAGCGGGCTCGCTCCGACATCACGCGCGCCGCGCACATCGTCCGCGCGATGACGCTTTTGAAAAAACATTCATTCCAAACCCTTAACATTAACGCTCTAAACTTTTTAGGTCTTGCCAGAAGCTTGGGAACGATATCGAGATGCAATTGAAATCTTTGATCATTGTGATCCATTTCGTCGCTACGAGACCAGCAACGGCTAAGCTCATTGCCATGCGGTGATCGTCGCAGGACTGGACGATGGCCCCCTGGAGGGGCGTGCGGCCTTCGATCACGAGGCCATCTTTTTTTTCTTGGATGCGGGCGCCCATTTTCCGCAATTCGGTTGCGATAGCGGAGAGGCGGTCGGATTCTTTAACGCGAAGTTCTTCGGCGCCGATGATGGTGGTGATGCCGCTGGCTTGGGTCGCGATGACGGACAGAACGGGGATTTCGTCGATTAAAAGCGGGATTTCTGCGGGACTGACTTCGGTGCTATTTAGCTCGGAGTAACGGACCCTCAGGTCGCCGATCGGTTCGCCGCTTTCTTCGCGCACGCTTTCGAGGCGAATTTTGGCGCCCATTCTTCTCAGGACGCCGAGGAGACCGGTGCGGGTCGGGTTGAGGTTCACATCGAGAATCGTTAAATCGCTTCCCGGAACGATCAAAGCCGCGGCGATGAAAAACGCGGCGCTAGAGAAATCGCCGGGGACTTTGAAGTCGAGACCGCGCAAAATCGCGCCGCCTTCAATCGAGATCTTGTTTTCAACCAACGCGCTGCCGGAACTTTTAAACCGGATCTTTGCGCCCATGCTTTTTAGGATACGCTCCGTGTGGTCGCGAGAGCGTTCCGGCTCAATCACCATGGTTTTGCCATCAGCGAAAAGCCCCGCCAGAAGAATGGAAGATTTCACTTGAGCGCTCGCCACGCCGCTCTTCCATTCAATCGCGCGTAAATGGGGATTGCCCGCTATTTCGAGCGGAGCGGTCCCATCTTTTGAGGCGGAAATTTTCGCGCCCATTTTCGTCAGAGGTTCGATCACCCGTTTCATGGGCCGTTTGGAAAGCGAGGCGTCGCCCGTTAACCTGCTTTTAAACGCTTGTCCCGATAAAATTCCCGACAGGAGTCTCATGGTCGTGCCGGAGTTACCGCAATCCAAAGCGGCGCGCGGGGCAGAAAGTTCCCTCAACTGGGTGAGGACGCTTTTCTTTCCTTTCGCGATCACCCACTCGTTTTTTTTCTTCGTAATTTTAACGCCGAGCTGATTGAACGCGCGAAAGGTCGACAGGCAATCGCCCGAGGTCAGAGGGTTTTGAACGCGCGAAGTCTCGTGCGAGAGCGCGCCCAAAAAAATTCCGCGGTGCGTGATGGATTTATCCGGCGGGGGACGATACTCCCCAGATATTTTCTTCCTCTTTAAAAGGAAAGATTCTATGGACGCTGTTTTGGGGATCACGAAAGGTCAGGTATTTCAGTGCGGTTAAGATTTTTTTGCAAGGAGTCGGGCTCGGGCTTTGCGCGCGTTGCCGAAAAATGATAGCCAGCTTGAACTTTCTCGCTCCGCGTTCTGAATGCACCGGCTTAAAATATCGCGGTAGGATTTGAGCGCGCCCAAAACGAACTTTTGGTTCGATCCGCAAATTTCCGCCCACTGTTCGGGAGCAGAGTCCGAGATTCGCGTCAGGTCCCGAAACGAGCCAGCGAGCAGCCGTGGCGTATTATTGTCGCGCCGGCTGAGCCCCGAGATCATTTGGACCAGCGCCGCCGAAAGGACATGGGGCAGGTGGCTCGTTTGAGCCACAAGCAAATCGTGAACTTCAGGGCTCATCACCACGGTTCCGGCGCCCACGGATTTCCAGAGGACCCGTAAAACTTGAACCGCGCGATTTGATGCGCCCTCCGAGGGGCACAGGACGACGGTCGCGCCCTTATAAAGGTGAGCGTCCGCGTTTTGAACGCCGGTCTTCTCGGAGCCCGCGAGCGGATGAGCGCCGATGAAAACCGCTTTGGGAGAGGAAAAAATATCGCGCGCGCCATCCATAATTTTAGACTTAACGCTGCCGATGTCGGTGACGATGGTGCCGGGCTTTAAATGAGGGATGATACTGTGAAGCGCGGGAATTATTTGCGAAACTGCGGTGCAGATGACGACGACGTCGGATTTTGAAACGCCTCGGGAGAGGTCGGTCGTGACCTCATCGCAGGCGCCGCGGGATTTGGCCAGCGAAAGTTTTTTAAGGTTGCGCCCGACTCCGATCACGCGGGCGGATTTTTTGCGTCGAAGGGCGAGGCCGAGCGAGCCCCCCATCATTCCTACCCCGATGATCGAGACGATCGGCATGAGTTAAACGGTTTT
>JANLTE010000186.1:0-3643 GCA_031362785.1 Elusimicrobiota bacterium | reverse complement strand
CCCTCAAAGATCGGAAAGCCATATCTCCGCCTTTGACTGAACCCGGCTTTTATTCGCTGTCCGAAAAATTAGTGTCTCTCAAACTTTTGGAGCGCGTTTCGGTCAATGTAGACCGTAGAAAGAATGAAGGCAATCTGGCCCCCCTTTCCGTTGGCGATGGCGAAAAAATATTGCCAAAATCGCGGTGGATTTATTTGAGGAACGGCGAGCATTTTATGTACGATTTTATCCGCATTCTGCGCGGCAAGGACCTAACCCGCGTCTTCGCAATGATCGCGGGGCTTTTCTTGCTTTGTGAAATGGCGCTGATTTACAGGAATACCTGAATATGGCGCTTTTATTAATTGTGTTTTTTTCTTTCGTTTCGGTCGTTCATGCGCTCGGGAACCGGTTCGTTTTGGCCCAGCTTAAAGCTCAGGGCGCTGTGATTCAATGGGACCCTTACCCAAGAGTGGGCTCGGACATTTTGGCGTTTCTGCAGCAGACGACAAGCGTTAAGGCGGACCCAAACCGACGGGTCGTCTCCTTGAAGGATTCCGCGCTTTTTCAAGCGCCTTTCATGATATATACGGGATCCGGACAGTGCGGGTTTGGTGCCGAAGAGCGCGAAGCGCTAAAACGCTATTTATCGGGCGGAGGATTATTGTTCGTGGAAGATTTAGCCTGTGAATCGGGAGGAAGTTTCGATTATTCTTTTCGGGCGGAGCTGAAAAAAATGTTTCCCGACAAAGCCATGTCGGTTTTGTCCCGCAACCACGCGATCTATCGTTCTTTTTATCTTTTGCGCGGAGTGGGCGGAAGAAAAATGACCCACAATTATCTCGAAGGGCTGGATTTAGACGGTAGAACCGCCGTCATCTACTCGCAAAATGACGTTTTGGGAGCCTGGGCAAAGGATCTCTTTGGAAACTATCTCCATGTTTGCGAACCGGGCGGTGAGGCACAGCGATGGGAGTCTCAAAAATTGATGATGAATATTATTCTTTATTCGGTAACGGGAACTTATAAGACCGATACGATTCACCTGCCGTTCATCGAGGATAAACTCAAGAAATGATGGATTTTCGATTCGATGCCGTCGCCGCGTTCGCGATCATTCTGAGCTTTGCGGCGATATTGATCTTGTTGCGGTTCGCCGGCTGGGGAGTTTCCTGGCTCAAGTTCGTCGTTTTTTTGATCCTGGTCTGGTTCGTTCTCGAACCTTCTGTCGCGGTGGCTCCTGCTGCGAACTCCAAGCCGTCGCTGGCCGTTTTGGTGGATGTGTCTAAATCCATGGGGATTGAAGATCCGAGGTCCAGGCTGGACGAAGCGCAGAAACTCCTTGACCATATCCGCAATTCCCTCGAAGACCGGTTCAAGGTGACCTACTACCAGTTTTCGGAAAGCGCTTCGCGTTTGAGCTTTGAAAACCTTTTGATTGCGAAGCCGCAGGGCGATAAAACTGATATCGACCAGGCGATCGACCAGGTCCTTTACGAATCGAAGCGCGACAAACCCGCGCTGCTCATTTTAAGCGACGGCACTAAAACGGCGGGCCGAAAGGAAGAGGATTCCGCTTCCTGGACTTCACCAATTTTTAGCGTGGGAATCGGCAACGCTGCGGGGCTCAATGACATTGCGATTTTAGAGACGCACATTTCTGATTTTGCTTTCAAGGGCCGACCCGTGGAGCTTTCGGTGACGGTGAGAAATTATGGCTTCGCTCAAAAGCGGCTGCCCGTGATCTTAAAGGAAATCGGTGAGAAATCAGAGGAAGAAATCCAGGTCCGTGAAGTCCGTTTCGGGAGCTCCATTGGCGAATCGAATGTCAGTTTTAAATTTACTCCAGGTTCCGTGGGTCGGCTGAAGTATCGCGTGGCTATTCCCGTGCAGAAAAATGAAATCGCGAAGCTAAACAACACTGTCGACTTTAGCCTGGAGGTGGGAAGAGAGAAACTGAGGATCCTTTATCTTTGCGGTCAACCAAGCCCCGAATATTATTTCTTGCGGCAAGTTTTAAAAAGCGATCCTTCAATCGATTTGGTTTCCTTCGTCATCCTTCGCAATCCGGAAAATGTTGTGCCGGTCTCCGAAGACCAACTCTCGTTAATCCCTTTTCCCGCCAACGATATTTTCGTTCGTACCCTTTCCGAATTCGACCTTTTAATTTTTGAAAATTTTTCCTACGCGCGGTTCGGGATTCAGCCGTATCATTTGGAGAACATCAAGCGCTTTGTGGAGGACAAAGGCGGCGGGTTTTTAATGATCGGCGGAGAAAATTCTTTCGGGCGCGGCAATTACGCTGATTCGGCCATCGATTCCATTCTGCCCGTGCAAATGGACGTGACGCGGGAAGAAATTGAAGACGTTCCCGTTTCGCTGAAAATAGTGGACGAAGACCACCCGATTTTCGCTCTCGGGGATTCCGCAGCCGAGAATAAAAAAATATGGCAGTCGCTACCGCTTTTAGACGGGTACTACCGGCTCCCTGGGATTAAAAGCGGAGCGAGTCTCCTGGCATCGTCCAAGGAAAACGGCGCGCCGCTGATCGTGGGATGGAGAAGGGGTAAGGGGCGCGTGATGGCGATGGGAATTTTTTCTACCTGGCAGTGGGCGCTCGGCCTGTCCGAAAAAGGATTTTTGCAATCGAACTACACTCAGTTTTGGCGTCAGACGGTTCGCTGGCTCACTTCGCTTGAGGATTCCAAGGAGGTCCGGATGATCCTCAATCAAACGCAATGCGCGACGGGTAAACCTTTGTCCATTCAGGTCTTTGTGCGCCAGGGCCAGGGCGGCAGCGCGGGGGACCGGAGCGTCACGGTCACGGTTTCGCAGGAGGGAAAAGCGTCAGAAAGCATTTTGTTGAATCCCGTGAATCGCAATGAGTTTCGCGGCGAATGGGTTCCTTCCCGCGAGGGCCGCTATGAACTTTTGGCGTTGCTTAAAGAAGGGCTTAAAACTTTTTCTGATAAACGCGTCGTTTCCGTACAGGGCGCGGATCAGGAACTTGAAAATCCCTATCCGAATCATGATTATTTAAAAAGCGTTTCACATAAATCTGGCGGTGAGTTTTTTATGGCTTCGGAGTTCTCTCCCGAAAAATTAGAGGGAAAAATCCGCGCGTCTCTGACCGTTGGAGTGGAGCCCGTGCGCAAAAACTTGTCGTCAAGCCCCTGGCTTTTAGTGATCGCGGCCGGTTTGCTGATGTGCGAGTGGGCGGTCCGGCGGTATAACAACCAACTTTAAAACATGAACCGCGTTTCGACACTTCAAACTTCCTGCATCCTGCTAATAATATTTCTTTCATTCTATCTTTACAGGATGGCGCCTTCCGTAACGGTGGGGGATTCGGGCGAATTCATCGCGGCGGCCAAAACTTTGAGCTTGCCACACGCGCCGAGCTATCCGCTTTTTGTATTGCTTGGTAAATGCGCTGGATCGCTCGTACCCTGGGCTCACGCGGCATATAAAGTGAACCTGCTTTCGACGCTTTGCGGAGCGGTTTGCTGCGTCCTGCTCTTTTTGCTGGGAAGGGCTTTTTTGCTCAACACTTTCGTGAGCGCGATCCTTTCAATGATATTTCTATGCAGCGGCATTTTATGCGAACAGTCCGCGGTTGCGGAAGTCTTTACGCTCAATACCGTGTTTGCGGTTCTCATCCTCC
>JANLTE010000177.1:0-3222 GCA_031362785.1 Elusimicrobiota bacterium | reverse complement strand
TTCATCTCCATCGGAAGCGACCTTCACGCCGTGCCGGAAGGTTTTTATTTGCTGGCACCCACCAAGATGGTTCCGCTGCTCGGCTCGAAAATTTTTTCGCTAAGGGGCAAGCTCCGGATGCTGCTCGAGCCCTTCGCGCCGCGCAAGAAATACGATCTTCAAGATGGCAGAATTCATGATGAGAGTTTGGACTCGTTCGTGCGCAGGCGGCTTGGAGACGAGGCGCTCGACCGCATGGCTCAGCCTATGGTCGCCGGAATTTACTCGGCGGATCCCAAAGAGTTAAGTTTGGCCGCGACTTTCCCGAAGTTCCTGGAATGGGAAAAGAAATACGGAAGTGTCGCGATGGGGATCTCGAGGCGCAAGTCCGCAATGAGCGACGCGCGCGGACCGCGCTACAGTCTTTTCATCTCATTAAAGAACGGCATGCAGTCGCTGATCGATTCCGCCGCTGCAAAAATTCCTAAGGAATCCATCCGGTTGGGTTCCGAGATCCGGTCCATCGCCTGGGACGAAATCGCGTCCCGTTATAAATTACGCGGCAGCGATTTTGAGATTGAAGCCGATGCGCTTTGCCTGGCGCTTCCGTCCAATAAGTCCGGTGAGCTTATTCGGAATGTTCACCCTTCATTATCGGAAGAGCTGGTTAAAATTCAGTATTCTTCGGGTTTAGCGGTTAATTTAGTATTCGACCGGACCTCGATTAGCCATCCGCTCCAGGGGTTTGGTTTCGTGGTTCCGTCCGTCGAAAAACGGGCGATCAGCGGCTGCACATTTGCGAGCGTGAAATTTTTAGGCCGCGTGCCTGCTGATAAAGTTGTTCTGCGTGCTTATTTGGGCGGGGAGAACGCCGCGCCCTGGTTGGCTAAAACGGACTCTGAGGTCGTGACGCAGGTCCGAAGGGAGCTCGCGCAAATTTTGAATGTCGCCGCGGAACCGAAAGTCAGTTTCGTCCACCGGTATCACGGTGCGATGCCGCGCTACAAAGTTGGACATCTGAATATTTTGAAATCGATCGAAACGAATTTAAGAAGCGCCCCGGGCCTCGCGCTGGCGGGCAACGCGTATGGAGGGATCGGAATTCCCGACTGCATTCAGAGTGGGGAAGCGGCGGCTCTGAAACTCTTCGACTGTGTCGTTAACGGAAAGAATTAACGATATGCCGATCGATCTGCCAACACATGAAGAGCGAAAAGGCGAAAGCGCTCGCGAGTAACAACCTCCAAGAGGTCCTCGATACTTTTTCCCGCACACCCCTCGCAAACTCCATTATAACGAAACATTCAAGCGCGAACGGGGGGAACCCCAAAAAGCCAAGCGCGGGCATTTCAAATATTTTAAGATTTTTCAGCAACGCTTCCGGCAGAGGCACCGAATAAATCCATTTTGCGCCCGCCCAAAAGTTCCAAAATTCCCATAACCCACCGCAGATGAAACCTGCAAGTAAAAGCTGCAGAGTCCGACTCCAGTTATTCTGACGCCATTCTTGTAGCAGCGATTTCCTCCCCCAGGCGGCGTTGATGGGATCCAGCAACAGTACCATCCCGCCCCAAACCAATGGGAAAAAGTATTTGGGCCAAAGCATCGGCAACGCTAACATTAACAATCCACCCGTCAAGCTGATCGCGATAAATCTCCGCGAAGGCCGATCCGCAAAAAACTGAGAAAACTCATTCTTATGAAGGATCCCGCAATGATCAAGCAAGTTCGCCGTCAAGAAAATCCCCGGCAACACCGTTCCAAACGCAAAAAAATACCCAGGCCACCGAATCCAAACTTCAATCGGTACCCCAATGTAATGCCAATTATGTATGCGCAGATTGATCAGCTCAAAGATGCACCAGATAAACGCCGACAACGGCACCAAAAATGTAATAAAATCCACAATCTCCCCGATAAAAACCGATTCACCGCCCTTTAAGTAAAGCCACGCATCGATAATCCCAATGTAAGACCACCAAGCGAAAAGAAAATAATGACTATAGAACGGCTCAATATGTCGAACCATTAGAATGGTTGATAGTATCAGCACGATGCCAGATACCGTCAGTATTATTTTCGATAAGATTAATTTCATTGAAAGTTGTTGTGTTGCAGTTCAGATGCGCAGAATGCATGATTTTTTAAAAGTGTCGGCGTGCGGGCGACCTGCGCGCCGCGTGCGCCGTCAGAGCGAGCCCGCTGGGCGAGCGCTTTTAAAAAATTATGCATTCTGTGCATTCAGATTCATTTGATAGCATCCTCCTTAGAATATATAATTTGCCACACGATGCCAATCTTCATCCTTGCCGCGCTCCTAGTTTTTTTCAGCCCCAATTTAATTACCGCCGCTAATGTTAATCCAATCGATCAGCTCAGGAGCCGCGTAGTTGAGCATACGCTTAAAAATGGAATGAAGGTTCTAATCCTCGAGCGCCCCATGGCGCCTCTGGTTTCATTTCAGATGATGTTCCGCGCGGGCGGAGTGGATGAAGTGTCGGGCAAAACGGGACTCGCGCATCTGTTCGAGCACATGATGTTTAAGGGTTCGAAGACTGTGGGCACCAAAGATTACGCGAAGGAAGCGGTGGTGCTGAGCAGAATTGATGCGGTGGCGAAAGCGATGATTGTCGAAGAATCGAAGGGTGATGAAGCCGATCCAGAAGAGCTCAAAAGCCTGACGCAAAAAATGAAAACGCTGGAAGCGGAGCATCAGACTTTAATCGTTCCGGCGGAGTTCGATCAGATTTATCAGCAGGCGGGCGGCGAAGGGTTGAACGCTTTCACGGGACAGGACATGACCGCGTTCGTGGTGAGCCTGCCGTCTAACAAATGGGAACTGTGGCCGATTTTAGAATCGGACCGGATGGCGAATCCGGTTTTGCGCGAGTTTTATAAGGAAAGGGACGTCGTGATGGAAGAGCGGCGCATGCGTTACGAAAATTCACCGCAAGGAAAACTCTGGGAAAATTTCATCGCGCTGGCCTACCAGGCGCATCCCTACGGATCTCCCACGATTGGCTGGAGCTCGGATGTGAGACGGCTCACCGTCGCGGACGCCGAAGCGTTCTTTAAGAAATATTATTCGCCGAACAACGCTACGGTCGCGATCGTAGGAGACGTGCGGCCGAAGGAAGTCATTCAGAAGCTCGAATCCTATTTCGCCAAAGTTTCGTCACAGCCGCTTCCCGATTCCTATGTAACGGAAGAGCCGGTTCAAGACGGAGAGCGGAGAGCCACCGA
>JANLTE010000166.1:0-1733 GCA_031362785.1 Elusimicrobiota bacterium | reverse complement strand
AAAAATGAAGAATTCGTGCGGGGTTTTCGAGTTGTGAAAGGATTACTTACTGAGGAGGCGTGAAAATTTTACTTAATTTTTGTGATCGCCTGCGCGGCATGGGCGCGGACGCGTTCATCTTTTAAGCAGAGCAGGAGGGCGGGCACTGAGGATTTTCCGATGTTGCCAAGCGCTTCGCAGGAATACTTCCGAACGAGTTCGTTTTCGTCCTTTGTTGCCTGATAGAGGGCCGTAACCGCGTCCGGGTCGCCGATGACTCCGAGGGAAATTGCCGATTTCATTCTGGCAACTGGGCTCGAATCGCTTAGAGAGTGGATGAGGGCCGGTACGGCTTCGCGATCGCGCAAATGGCCTAAAACTCCAGCCACGGTCACACGGACTTCCTCGGCTTCGTCGTTTAAGGCTTCTATCAGGGCCGGGACGCTCGACTTGTCTCCGATAGTCCCCAGCGCGATGGCTGATTTTTCCCGGACATATTTCGAGGGGTCCTTTAAATGCTGAACGAGGGGTCCAACTGCGCTTCTTTCTCTAAATCGGCCCAAAACTTCACAAGAGACGGCTCTCACAAACGGATCAGCGTCTTCCAAAGAGTTAATGAGGGCTGGGGAGTGCTTTTTATGGAGCTGTTTATCCAGGGCTTCGGGATCAGTGGGAATACCGGGTTGTCCGCTATGTAAGGAAGGGGCTGCCGGATTGGCATTTCTATCTTGTACCTTTATTTTAAAGCCCTTGCCCGTAAAGAACTTAGGAAGTCTAATAATCATGGTGGTTCTCCGTATTTAAAACATTAGATAAATATTTAAAAACCATACTAATTAATATTTTTATATATAAAGTAAAACATAATATATTTAACCCTGCTTCTTTAAGTAGCCCCACTCTTCGCGGTTGCCTTTCGCGCCTAAGACTGGGCAGGCATAGCTCCCTAAAATATTAAATCCAGTCTTTAGTGCCAGGTCTAAAACTTTTTTGATGGCGCCCTGGCGGGCTTCGGGGTCGCGCACGATGCCTTTTTGAATGAATTTGGCCCCCACTTCAAATTGGGGCTTGATGAGCGCTAGAACTTCCAGGTTCGGCTTCCCCAGTTCATACACCCGAAACAGTATTTTTTCAAGGGATATAAACGAAACGTCGATCGCGGCGAAGGAAGGTGGCTCATTTTTCCAGGACGGTTCCCAGCGCAAAAAATGAGTGTCTTCAAAGAGCGCGACGCGCGGATCGTTTCTGATTTTGGGGTGCATCTGGCCATGCCCTACGTCCACGCAGTAAATTTTTTTAACGCCGCGCTGGAGCAAGCAGTCTGAAAACCCGCCCGTGGACGATCCGATATCGAGACAAATATTGTTGGAGATTTCGATGTTCCAATGGTTCAGAGCGGCTTCGAGCTTTTCCCCGCCGCGCGAAACGAATTTGGGCAGATGCGTGAAAAATATTTCGCACTCTTCGGGAAAAAGGGTTCCGGGTTTGGTTTGTTGAGGGGTATAGGTCTGGTGTTTTGTGGGATTTGTGACGCGAACTTGGCCGGCCATGATAACGGCTCGCGCCTTGGCTTCGGATTCAGCCAGGCCGCGTTCAACTAGAAGGAGGTCGAGTCGTTTCTTGGAAATTAGCCGATTTTAACGGGCTGACGGGCGGGGACGAGCGACTTTATCTTTTCCGCTATTTTATCGGCGGAAAGTCCCTCTTTCTCGCGCAAGATGGGCTGCGTGCCGTGTTCGACGAAGTGGTCTTCG
>JANLTE010000251.1:0-8956 GCA_031362785.1 Elusimicrobiota bacterium | reverse complement strand
CGGAGCCATCGGCCAGGTTCTTTATTTAGAAGCGGAAGCCGCCGGGGTGCGCAGCACTGGCATCGGATGTTTCTTTGACGACCCCGCGCGCGAAGTCTTCGGCCTCGGGACCCGAGCGTTCCAAAGTTTGTATCACTTTACCATCGGCGGCCCCGTGGACGATCCGCGCTTAACCACGCTTCCCGCGTACCGCTAACCGAATGTCGTATAATCAGGCATGATTGAATTAAAACAAAAAGGTTTTACATTAATTGAACTCATGATTGTGGTTGCCATTATTGGGATCCTGGCGGCGGTCGCGATCCCTAAGTTCGCCGACATGCTGCGCAAATCCAAAGAAGGATCTACGAGAGGAAGTTTAACCAATCTCCGTTCCTGTTTAACGATATACATATCAGACAACGAAGGGCTGACTCCCTATTTAGGAGTCAACGGCTCCGTTCCGTCTTCGATCGAGCTGGCGGTGTTAATCCCAAAATACATTGAGAATATCCCGACCGCAAAATTGGGGACCTATCATCCTGATATGGACCGGATAATCACCCGAGGCGCGGTCCCGGACCGAGGAGCGACGGCAGCGCTCTATGCCGCGGCCAGCGGCGGCTGGATTTACACAAGTTCTGATGGCGGGATGTACTTCGTCAACTGCATTCATACCGACACGAAAAATTCGTGGATCACGACCTGGTAGATCGCAAACCGTTAACTCTCGACCAGCTAAAGGACATTGCTGGAGCAAACCCTACAGAGGGTGACCAGGGAGCTAAACCTAACGCCAGAGCAGCAGGCGCAGATGAAGCAGGTGTTGGATCAGGCCGCGGCGTCCGTTTTAACAAAAAAACCCTCCCCCAATTTCGTTTGTAGCCCTCCGGTTAAAATGTTAAAATAACGGCCCAACGGTTCCACGATTTGCTTCATCGCCTGGGACCGATTCTTTTTTGTCTGGACGGGTGGCCGAGCGGTTAAAGGCACAGGTCTGTAAAACCTGCGGGCTTCGCCCTACAGAGGTTCGAATCCTCTCCCGTCCACAAGTTTAAATTTTTTAAGGTCTTTGGGGATGTAGCTCAGCTGGGAGAGCGCGTCGTTCGCAACGACGAGGCCAGGGGTTCGATCCCCCTCATCTCCACCCAATTTTTAAAATTAATGTCCTATCTTGTTTTAGCCCGTAAGTATCGCCCGCAGAAATTTTCCGACCTTACCGGCCAGGAAACTATCTCCACAATATTAAAGTCCGCGATCCTTCAAAACAAAGTGGCGCACGCCTATGTGTTTTCGGGGCCGCGCGGAACGGGGAAAACCACCACGGCGCGCATATTCGCCAAAGCTCTCAGCTGCGTTAAAAGGTCGCTCGAAGGAGAGCCCTGCAACGCCTGCGATTCCTGCCGCGAGATTACCAAGGGCAATTTCCTGGATGTGATGGAAATTGACGCGGCGAGCCATACCGGGGTCGAGGCCACCCGCGAGGTCATCATCGAATCGATTGGTTTCGCTCCGGTGTCGGGCAAGTACAAGATCTTCATTATCGACGAAGTTCACATGCTTTCGAACCATGCCTTTAACGCGCTCCTGAAAACCCTGGAGGAGCCGCCCGCGCATGTGGTTTTCATTTTAGCGACCACTGATTTCCATAAAATTCCAACCACCATCGCTTCGCGCTGCCAGCGGTTCCGGTTCCTCCCGCTCACTTCGCAGCAGATCATCTCGAACCTTAAAAAAATCGCAGCGGATGAAAAGATATCGGTCAGCGATGACGCGCTCGCGCTCCTGGCCCGTTCGGCCGGCGGCGCCATGCGCGACGCGCTTTCGCTCTTTGATCAAATCATTTCTTCGGTATCGTCGGGGTCCGTTAAGGCGGCGGCGATTGGAAAAGAAACCGTGGAAAACATTTTGGGCCTGGTGAAAGATGATTTCCTCAATCAATTTTTAACTCAGGTCGCGGATAAAAACGCGAAAGGCGTTTTAGAATCCATCCGCCAGGCATTGAACGAAGGTTACGACCTCTCCCAGTTTTTAAAAGAGTTGCGGGAAAGTTATCGCCAGATGTTGATTCAAAAGTGTGGATACGGCGGCAACGATCCTTATTTGAACGTTCGCGCCGGCTTGCCCGTGGATCGGTTTACGAAGGAGAAATTGTTGCGCGACATTCAGCTCCTCACGCATTGCGCCGATGTGATGCGCCGGAACGATTTGCCGCACGTGGTATTCGAATCTTACGCGGTGCGCCTGTGCGACGATGCTTTGAGCGCCGAGGAGTTGTTAGAGCGCATTAATAATTTGGAAAGCGCTCTGAAAGGCGGAGGAGCGGTTTCAAAAAGTTCATTTTCCTCAGCGCCTCAGTCTGTGAAGTCCTTCTCCGAACCGCCGCGCTCTTCCGCTTCAGTAACTTCTATTCCTGCATCCTCTTCCACTTTCGTCTCTTCTCCCGCTACTCCTGCTTCTAAACCCGTTTCGGCGTTCATTTCTTCCGCGACGCGCAGCGCGGCGGTTGAAGCGGTTCCGGACCCCGGTAAAGTAGAGCGGCCCTTAGTTTCGCCTTCATCTTCCGATATCGGAAGCGCTTGGAAAAAAACGCTCGTTAATCTTCAGCAGAGCAAAGGTTCGATCTACACGATTTTACAGGGAGCTTCGGTTGAATTGCTCGATGGAAAAATCGACATCACTTTCTTTAAACCTTTTGGGCTCGACGCAGTGAAGCGCCACGTCGGGTTAATTGAAGAAGCGATAGGAAAAGAAGCGGGGCGGAAAATCGTTTTAAATTTAAAGCTGGGAAAATTGGAGGACGCGCCTCGGATCCGGGATGAAGAAGCGGGATCTTCGATACCCTCCGATAAGCAGGAAGACGCCACGGAAGCGTTCGATAATACTGAAATGGGGGAAGATGTTTCGTCCGATCTTTTCGCCGCGCAGGACGCGGGCGTCAAAAAATTTATGGAACTTTTCCCCGGGAAAATTACCGCTCCGGGCGAGGTTTCATGATCGTCCGTCCCGAAGCGCTCGAAAAACTACTCTCCATTTTACGCACCCTGCCGTCGGTTGGTCCCAAAATGTCGGAGCGCATAGCGCTTTATTTGCTGAAGCGACCAGAGGAAGAAATTCGGGACCTCATCCAGACCATTACGGAAACTTATCAGAAGGTTCGGCCCTGTCCGCAGTGCGGTTATTGGGACGATTCCTCGCCTTGCCGCGTCTGTCAGGACTCTTCGCGCGACGACTCCACCGTTTGCGTGGTGGAAAACCCGCAGGATCTGGTGGCGATGAGCCGCGTGAGCGACTACAACGGGCTCTATCATGTTCTGGGTGGCGCGCTTTCGCCTCTGGACGGTATCGGCCCGCAGGATTTGCGCATCGAGCCGCTGATCGAGCGTTTAAAGGAAGGTAAAGTGCGCGAAGTCATTCTCGCTTTGAGCGCGGACATTGAAGGCGAAAGCACTTCGCAGTACCTCGTCCGCCAGATTCAGGCGATGAACCAAAAGAGTAACGGCGAAAATGGATCCATCCCCGTGCGGGTGACGCGCCTGGCTCAAGGGATGCCGGCAGGCGGCGAACTGGAATACATGGACGAGCTCACCCTCCTTCACGCCCTCGAAGGCCGCCGCGAAGTCCG
Organism: Elusimicrobiota bacterium; assembly: GCA_031362785.1. GTDB lineage: Bacteria > Elusimicrobiota > Elusimicrobia > 2-02-FULL-39-32 > 2-02-FULL-39-32 > JANLTE01. Next base: position 5,352 of record JANLTE010000251.1, on the reverse strand, counting down.
CGAACTCCAATAGTTGACTAAAAAGTAGGATTTGTGATAGCATCTACCCATCGCGCGATTTATCCCTCGAAGAACAAGGAGAAAGTATGGATTTTTTAACGCCCAAAATAATTTATGAGTTTTCACTCCGCTGGTTGCACACTTTGGCGGGGATCACTTGGATTGGCTTCCTCTATTGGTTTAATTTGGTCAATGTTAACTTCCAGAAGAGTTTGGAAGCCGATGTGAAGCCTAAGGTTAACCCAAAGCTGATGCCTCCCACCCTCTGGCTTTTCCGCTGGTCGGCTGCCCTTACATTCTTAACGGGCTTCCTTTATTTCATCAGCATCCTGAGCGGCGAAATGGTTTCAGGCGCGCTGGCTCCGCTTTTCGCCTGGCTCGCGATCGTCGTCGTGGGGTATGGAATTGTTTACAGTGTTATTAAACCGGAAGGCGCGCTAAACAATGGAAATGTACTTGCGGCCATCATTGCGGTTCTTGTAACGGTAATGTGCGGCGGGATCTACCACATCTTCGCTCGGATGGGCGTGGTGAGCAACGCGTCTTTCTCGATCGGTATGGGCGGCGCGATTGGAACGATCATGCTGTTGAATGTGTGGGCGATCATCTGGCGCTGCCAGAAGGTCGTTTTGGGAATCACTCCTGTTGCCGAAGGCGTCGATAAGACCAAGTTCGCGCGCCGCGCTTTTTTGGCTTCCCGCACGAACGCCTGGCTCTCGATCCCCATGCTGTTCTTCATGGCCGCGTCGAGTCATCTTCAGATCTTCGCCCGCTGGTATTAAGTTTTAACCTCGGCTCAATTTAGAAAAGGGATCTGACGAAATCAGATCCCTTTTTTATCAATATGAAAACCATCCTCATCGGCACCGTGCAGGAAATCCAAAAATCCCGCAGCAAGAAGTTTATGTTCAAGGAAAATCGAATTGAAACGGAAGGCTTCGCGATCTTCTATAAAGGACAGTTCCACGCCTATGTGAACCGCTGCAAACACGTTACGCTTCCGCTCGATTTCGGCGACAACGACTTCTTCACGGATGATCACAAATTCTTGCTTTGTAAGAATCACGGTGCCCTCTACGAACCCGCCACCGGCGAATGCGTCGCCGGCCCCTGCATCGGCGCCTTCCTCGATCCGCTCCCTACCGAAGTCAAAACCAATAATCTCTACTGCCACATAAAATAAGTTTAGTTATGGGGGAGATAAACAAAAGATTTCTCAAATGCGTTGATGCGCGGGCAATAGGCGTGCCGCGCGCATCTGCGGAGCGAGCCCCCTGGGCGAGCGCGTTTGAGAAGTCTTTTGTTTATTGACCAGTAACTAGTCTGATACTTTAACGACGAGTCGAATGTCTTCAAGGACGCCGGCAACCGCCTCGCACCGTTCGCGATGCCCCGTGTAAACGATGGCGCTGCCTTTGGTGTGAACTTCCATGGCGAAAGCCCGAGCCCGCGACAATGTGCAGTGAATCGCCTTCATCAGTTGGCGTTCCACCTCATCGAACGAGTGGCATTCACAGTTCAGAAGGATCGTTTTGCAGCCGAAGCCGCGGTGGCTTGAGTCAGTGGGTTGTTGGGATTTTCGGGTCTCAGTGGCAGTTGCCATTTGAGTTTTGATGAGAGGAACCGCAGCGTCGCAGTTTCTCTTGCTGGATTAGCGTTTGGAGTATTGGAATCGCTTGCGAGCTTTGGGTTGTCCGGGCTTCTTGCGCTCAACGGCGCGCGGATCGCGGGTCAGGTACCCTATTTTTCGCATCTGTACTTTAATTTTCTGATCTGTTTTAGAGAGCGCCCGAGCGATGCCGTGACGAATGGCTTCGGCCTGTCCGGTAAGTCCGCCGCCAAGAACGTTCACGAAAATGTCGAACCCTGTGCTTTTGGAGACTTGAATCGCCTGCATGGCGACCATGGAATGCTTGGTGTTGCCCTTAAAATATTCATCGAGAGACCGCTTATTAACGGCAATTTTGCCGGACCCGGGAGTCAATCGCACTCTGGCGATGGCGGTTTTTCTGCGGCCTGTGGCCCAAATAGCTTCAGTTGTTGTCATGATGCAAACTCCAGCTTTTTGGGTTGTTGTACCGCGTGGGGATGATTGCCCCCGACATAAATTTTGAGCCTTAAAATTTGGCGTGACGCCAGCCGGTTCTTCGGCAGCATGCGTTTAACGGAGATTTGAAGCATCTTCCTGGGCTTTTCCGAGGCGAGCTTCTTATAAGAAGTAATGCGCGCGCCGCCCGGATGCGCGGTATGATAAAAGTGGACTTTTTGGTTGAGCTTATCGCCGGTCAGTTTAATTTTTTCCGCGTTAATCGCGATCACGAAGTCTCCACAGTCAACCGCGGGCGTATAAACCGTCTTGTTCTTGCCCATCAAAATCTTGGCTATTTCGCTCGAAAAACGTCCCAGCACCTGATCTTTGGCGTCAACCACAAACCACTTACGGGCGACCGAGCCAGTCTTTGGGATGAATGTTTTCTGATCTTTAAACACTGTATTCATGGGCCAAGTATAGTAATAAATTTGGATAAGTCTGTCAACTCATTTAGCGAGGTATTTGCGGCGGATTTCGCGTTCCGTATCGCGCTTTTTGATATCCTCTCGGTGGTCCTGCTCTTTTTTTCCTTTGGCGAGCCCTACGGAAACTTTAGCCCGGCCTCCCTTAAAGTAGATTTCGAGCGGAATCAGAGTCATCCCCTGGCGTTGAACTTCGGTATTCAGCCGCTCGATTTCCTTGCGGTGCATGAGGAGCTTCCTCGTGCGGGTGGGCTCGATGTCTTTATAGCTATAGTGGGAATAAGGCGAAATGTAAACATTGAAAAGGTAAATCTCTCCGTTGTCGATGCGGACGAGTCCTTCTTCGATGTTCACTTTGTTTTGGCGGAGCGATTTCACCTCGTGGCCTTTGAGCGCCAAACCCGCCTCAAGCGATTCGATGATCGCAAACCGATGGTGCGCCTTGCGGTTTTTGGTGATGATTTTAATAAGAGGTTCTTTTTCTTTCTGACTCATAATCGTTTACAGAGCGTTCCGCAAATAATAAAATAGCCGCTCACCCTGATTATCTTAAAAGACATTTGGACAGGTGGCGGAATTGGCATACGCGCACCGTTCAGGGCGGTGTGATCTTACGATCGTGCGGGTTCAACTCCCGCCCTGTCCACAAAATTTCCTTCCTGCGCTTCTATGCTCTGGGATGCGCGCTGTCATAGACTTTTTTTAAGTGCTCCACCGATGTATGTGTGTACACCTGAGTGCTCGATAAGCTCTTGTGCCCGAGCATTTCCTGAACCGTGCGCAGGTCGCAGCCACGGTTAAGCAAGTGCGTCGCGAAAGTGTGGCGCAACATGTGCGGGGTCACTTTTCTCGTCAACGATGCCCGCTTCACCCACCGGTTTAAAATTAATCGCGCCCCGCGCGCTCCGAGTTTCGTTCCCCGCGCGTTCAAAAAGATCGGTCCTCTGGGCTCCCGTTCCGGCTTCTGCGCCTTCTGGCGCTCGCGCAAGTAGCGCTGCACGCATCGCGTCGCCGTTTCGCCAATCGGGACCATCCTTTCCTTGTTGCCCTTCCCTAACACGCGCAGCATTCCGTTCCACAAATCCATATCTTCCACGTTTAAGCTCATCGCTTCCTGAATGCGGATGCCCGACGAATAGAGCAGCTCGATGAGCGCTCGGTCGCGAAGCGCCAACCCTTCGGTCCAAGTCTCGAACGGCTCCAAAAACCGTTCCATTTCCTTTTCGCTTAAAAAGCGGGGTAGCGTCTTTTCCTTCTTCGGGAGCTCCAGGTACTTGAACGGGTTGGTGGGCAGCATGTCCTCGGTCACCAGATACCGGAAAAATGATCGCAGCGTCGCCAGCCGCCGCAACAGCGTCGCGTTCGAAAGCCGCCTTTTCGAGCAGTCGATCCAGAACTCGCGCACCAGCAACCGCGCCTGACGGAAATTGCTCAGATCTTTCGCGTGACCCGCCCGCGTTAGAAATCCGTTAAACTCCTTCAAGTCCTTTTGATACGCCCTCAGCGTATGCGGCGAAGCGCTCCTCTCCGCCTTCAAAAAAAGCATAAACCGCTTTACCCATAAGTCGAGATCAAACGAACTCACCCATGAATTATATAACAAAATGAAAATTAGAACCGACGATTAGTCGAGTTCGGGTTTCCGCGAGATTAAAAAGATATGCTTGGCTTACTTACTGGTTGGAAGCAGCGGGATAATCCGCGGCGGCTACTTTCTTGAGGTTGCGGCACTTAGGGAAAGCTGAGCAGGCAAGGAACGGTCCGCGCTTGCCAACGCGCAGCCACATCATGCTGTTACACTTCTCACACTTCTTATCGGTCGGTTTGGGGTCGGGCCGTATGATCTTATTGCCTTCGCGATCGAGCCCGATAATGTTCCGGCAATTAGGATAGGCGGAACAAGCTAAAAATTTACCGCGGCGCCCGATCTTTACCGCCATGGGGCTCCCGCATTTGCCGCATTTTTCGTCGGTGCTTTGAGGCATAATTTTCTGGCCGTTCACATCGAGCGAAACCTTATAGCGGCACTTCGGAAAATGTTCGCAGCAGAGATACTTCCCGAACCGGCTTTCGCGGATGAGCATTTTCCCACTGTCCAGTTTGCACAGTTCCCCGGAATCTTTAGGCTCCACCGTGATCTTCTTCATCGCCTTTTGAGCGATGATCAGCCCTTTTTCAAACGGTCCGTAAAATTCTTCAACCACTTTGTTCCACACCAAATCCCCGTCAGCAACGTGGTCGAGCTTTTCTTCGACTTTCGCCGTGAAGTGGGTGTCGACGATTTCCGGGAAATGCTCTGTAAGCTGCTTGTTGACGATGCGGCCCAGTTCGGTAGGGAGGAACTTCTTCTCCTGCTGGCGCACGTATCCGCGAGCTAAAATCGTTTCGATGATAGGGGCGTAGGTCGACGGGCGTCCGATGCCGTTGGCTTCCAAAATTTTGATGAGGCTCGCTTCGTTAAAGCGGGGAGGCGGCTCCGTAAAGTGCTGCTCAGGCTTCAGGTTCAGCATTTTGAGCGGGTCGTCCTTTTTTAAGACCGGAATTTTGTTATCAGCCGGCTCGTTCGGATGGTCGGCGTCTTCGGATTCGTCCTCGTCGCCGTACACTTTCAAAAACCCGGCTTTCCTCAAAGTGGACCCCGACGCGCGCAACGCGCCTTTGGCCGCGCTGGAAGAGGCTTCAACCTCAACGGTTACCGTGTCGTAAAGCGCTTCCATCATTTGGCTCGCGGTAAAGCGTTTCCAGATTAAATCGTAGAGTCTAAACTGTTCCGGGGAAAGAGCATCTTTAAGCGCGGAGGGCTCCCTCAAAATTGAGGTAGGGCGGACGGCTTCGTGG
>JANLTE010000127.1:0-7929 GCA_031362785.1 Elusimicrobiota bacterium | reverse complement strand
GCAATGGTTTTTAACGACTTTTTTTGTTTGATCAAACCAGAAAAGCGATATTTGATTAAGGATTTTTCCCTTATCGGGAATTTCGTTCGGCAGAACGCAATCATAGGCGGAAATTCGGTCGGACGACACCATAAGGAGCTTCTCGCCCAAATCGTAAACTTCGCGAACCTTTCCCTTAATAAATAAGGGCAAGCTAATGGCTGTTGATTGCACTAGAATAAATCCTCTACTCCCACTCGATGGTGGCAGGAGGTTTTGATGAAATATCGTAGACCACGCGGTTGCAACCGCGCACTTCGTTGATGATGCGGCTGGAAATTTTAACAAGAACCGGCCGCGGGATATCGGCCCAATCGGCCGTCATGGCGTCTTGAGAAGTTACGGCGCGAACGACGATGACTCGCTCGTAGGTCCGCTCATCTCCCATCACGCCGACGGTCCAGACCGGGACCAGCACCGCGAAAGCCTGCCATAGTTTTTCGTAAATTCCGGCGGAGCGAACCTCTTCTTCCACAATTCTGTCGGCTTTACGCACGATTTCGAGCTTTTCTTCTTCGATCGGCCCCAGGACGCGAACGGCAAGCCCGGGACCCGGGAAAGGATGCCGTTTCAGATTTTCGTCGGGAAGCCCGAGCTCTTTGCCGAGCTCCCGAACTTCATCTTTGAAAAGAAACTTGAGCGGCTCAATCAATGAAAGCTTCATATTTTTTGGCAAGCCCCCCACATTGTGGTGAGTTTTTATGACGGCCGAAGGACCCCTCACGCTTTGGCTTTCAATTAAATCGGGGTAAAGCGTGCCCTGAACGAGGTATTTTACTTTCCCAAGCTTTTTTGATTCCTGTTCAAAAATTCGTATAAATTCCCTGCCGATGATTTTGCGCTTTTTTTCCGGATCGGCCACGCCTTTCAATTTTGAGAGAAAACCTTTTTTGGCTTCAATAATGTGAAGCTGACTTCCAAAATATTTTCCAAATATATCTTTCACGCGCTCTTTTTCGCCGAAACGCAGAAGGCCGTTATCAACGAAAATACAGTGGAGCTGCTTGCCGATGGCTTCGTGAACCAGCATGGCAGCCACCGCGGAATCAACCCCGCCTGACATCGCGCAAACGGCTATCTGGTCGCCTACCTGCCGACGAATGCTTTCAACCTCTTGTTGAACAAAAGAAGACATCTTCCACTCGGGCTTTTCGTTACAAACCGTCATCAGAAAATTGGCCAGGATTTCTTTTCCGAGCGGAGTATGCGCGACTTCCGGATGAAATTGCACGCCGTAGAGCTTTTTTGCCGGATGGGACATCGCGGTGATGCCGTCGTTGGAGCTTTTAGCGAGCTGAACGAACCCCTGAGGAAGCGTTTTAACTTCGTCGCCATGGCTCATCCAGACCGAAAGCTTTTGCGGCAGCCGCGAGAACAACTCTGACTCGTTTTGAACGTGAATCTCGGCGTGGCCGAACTCGCGAACCGACGCCTTCGCGACTTTTCCGCCAAAGGAATGCGCCAGGAGCTGCATACCGTAGCAGATGCCGAGCACGGGATAGCGCCCCGAAAAATATTCCGCGTCGCACGACGGCGATTTGGACCCGCCGCTCACCGATGACGGCCCGCCTGACAATATGATGCCTCGAGGATTTTTTTTCGCCACCTCGTCGTACGGGACCGAATGCGGCAAAATTTCGCAGTAAACTTTCTGCTCCCTCACGCGGCGAGCGATCAGCTGAGTGTATTGGGACCCAAAATCGAGGATGACGATCATTGCTTCTCCAGTCGATTCAAATATTTTTTGTGGCCATCCAACTCTAATTTTTTAGCTTTCGCTTCAACGGATATTTTGAGCCCCGCTTTAAACTTCTCCATCTTTCTTAATATTTTCAAGTCAAACGCTCCTAAAATTTCGCAAGCCAGGAGTCCCGCATTTTTTGCGCCATTGATTGCGACGGTGGCAACAGGCACTCCTTCGGGCATTTGCACGATGGAAAGGAGCGAATCCATTCCCGATAGTTTCGAAGTTTTAATCGGGACTCCGATCACCGGCAACGGAGTCAGAGACGCCACCATTCCGGGAAGATGGGCCGATCCGCCGGCTCCCGCGATAATCACTTTGATGCCGCGCCGCGCGGAGCTTTTGGCATAACTGACCATGCGTTCAGGCGTTCTATGCGCAGAAATTACCGTGAGCTCGTATGAAATTCCGAACTCATCTAAAACTTCCGCGGCATTTTTCATGATTGGCAAATCGGAATCGCTACCCATGATTATTCCGACCGATGGCTTCTTAACGCTCATGCCGGAACCACCTTAATAAATTTGCGCACCTTTTCGGCTTTTTTGAGCGCGCCCGAAACGGTCGGGTCCAAAATTGTAATGTGTCCCAGTTTTCGCCCGGACCGAACGCCGCGCTTGCCGTACAAGTGCAATTTTACGCCGGAGATCGCTAAAATTTCATTTAGATTGCTCAGCCGATATGGCCCGTCAATCGTATCGTGCCCTAAAATATTGACCAGCACCGCGGGGCTCAGGAGGTCCGGCTCCACCAACGGCAAATCCAGAACCGCGCGTAAATGCATTTCAAACTGCGAATGCGCGCAAGCTTCAATGGTGTAGTGACCGGAATTGTGAGGTCTGGGCGCAATCTCATTAATGAGAACCCCACCCTTCCGGTCAACGAACATTTCAACTCCGAAAATTCCCACTCCGTCCAAAGCTTTCACCGCATTCACGGCCGCCTGCTTCGCGCGACGGGAAATGGCTCCGGATACGCGGGCGGGGGCAATCGTCATGGCCAATATGTGGTTTTCATGGATGTTTTCAACCACCGGAAATGAGACGATTTTCCCCGACCGGTTGCGCGCGATCATGACAGAAACTTCTTTCACGAAAGGCACGAAGCGCTCAAGCATGTAATTTTTGTCGGCGAGGTTTCCATTTAGCTTATGGGAGTCCAGCAGAACGTCCAGTTCTTTGGATTTTTTAATGGACAGGGTTCCGCGCCCGTCATAAGTGTCGCGCCGCTGTTTTAGTAAGGAAGGGTATCCGAAGGAGGAACTTTTTTCCCGCAAATCTTCGCGAGAAGAGACCTCTGCAAACTCCGGAACCGGTAACCGCCGGGACTTCAAAAAGTTTTTTTGAATATACTTGTCTTGAATGATGCGCAGATTTTCGGCTGAAGGGAATATTTTAAAACCTTCCCGCTCAAGCTGCTTTAGAGTCTCCGCATTGCCGAGTTCAATTTCGTAGGTCACGACGTCCGACTCTTGCGCAAGTTTTCGGATCGCGTTAATGTCTTTAAAATCCGCCACGATCTGCTTGCCGCAGACGCTCGCAGCCGGACAATCAGGCGAGGGATCTAGAACCACCATCTCCATCGCCATGCGTTTGGCTTCCAGGGCGAGCATCTTGCCGATCTGCCCTCCGCCAATCACGCCGATGGTTGCCGTTTTCATGGACCCGAGCTTTATTTTCCCATCCCGAGCTTCTGCGCCTTTTGATAAACCTTGCCCTCAGACTTAATGTCCGGAGCGATGATGATTTCAACAAGTTGAAACTCTTTTAAGTTTCGCGCACCCAGAGAGCCCATGGCGACGTGAAGCGCGCCCACCAGGTTTTGCGTGCCGTCGTCTACGTTCGCTGGCCCGAGCAAAATTTCCTTGAGCGACGCGGTGGTCCCAACTTTTATGCGGGTGCCGCGAGGCAAGTAACGGTCGGGCATCGCCATGCCCCAGTGGAAACCTTTGCCGGGAGCTTCGATCGATTTCGCAAGTCCCGAACCGATCATCACGGCGTCGGCGCCCGAAGCGAACGCTTTGCAGATGTCGCCCGAAGTCACCATCCCCCCGTCGGTAATAATGGAAACATACCGCCCCGACTTCTTGAAAAAGAAGTCGCGAGCCGCAGCGCAATCGATGGTCGCCGTTACCTGAGGCACGCCCATCCCGATCACTCCGCGAGTGGTACAGGCGGCGCCAGGTCCGATACCGACCAATATTCCGGACGCGCCCGCTTCCATGAGAGAAAGCGCGGCGGCGTAGGTCACGCAATTGCCGATGATGATCGGCATTTTGTTCTTCACTTTCTTGCAGATTTTCGCGAAATCGACGGTTTCGTAGCGCGACGATTCATGGCGAACGCTCGTAACGGTGGACTGAACGAAAAACGCATCCGCGCCCGCTTCCATCGCGATCTGTGCGAACCTCTCAGACCGCTTCGGGATGGCCGATACGGCGGCGAAACCTTTCGATCTTTTAATCTGCTCAATGCGCCGGCCGATCAGCTTTTCCTTCAGAGGTTCCTTATAAATTTTCTGAAGCAGGTTCGTTATTTCGGAAGGGTCCACGCTCACGATTTGCTGTAAAATTTCATCAGGGTTTTCGTAGCGCGTTTGAATCCCTTCCAAGTTCAACACCGCCAACCCGCCGTACTTGCTCATTTCGATTGCGAAGCGCACGTCCACCACGCCGTCCATCGCGCTCGCGATGATGGGGATTTTCAATTTTAAATTTCCTATCTTGGTCGAAACGTCGGTCTCTTCGGGGTTAATGGTGATCATCCCCGGAACCAGCGCCACCTCGTCAAACCCGTATGCCCGCCTTGCTTCCCTGTCCCGTCCGATAAAAAAAGCCACGAAGTTAATCCTCCTTCAATTCAAAATAAAAATCTGGAAAATAGCAGGCATCAGCGGGCCCCGATTACTTTTGGCAGCGTGATGTTTTTCTGCTTTTGATACTTGCCCTTTTTATCCGCGTAGGAAACCTCGCAGATCTGATCGGACTCCAAAAATAAAACCTGGGCGATGCCTTCGTTCGCGTAGATTTTTGCGGGCAAAGGAGTCGTGTTTGAAATTTCCAATGTGACGAAACCCTCCCATTCGGGCTCGAACGGCGTTACATTAACGATAATGCCGCAACGGGCGTATGTGGATTTTCCAACGCAAATGGTAATAACGCTGCGAGGAATCCGGAAATACTCGACCGTTTGCGCCAGGGCGAAGGAGTTGGGCGGAACGGTAATAAAACTGTTGGTCCGAATGTCGACAAACGATTGCGGATCGAACTTTTTAGGGTCGATCGTGGCGCCATACGCGTTGGTGAACACTTTGAAGTCGTGGCCCACCCTGATGTCATACCCGTATGACGAAAGCCCGTACGAAATTACACCCCGGCTCACCTGACTATCCACGAAAGGTGAAATCATTTTATGCTCTTTGGCCATCTTGCGGATCCAATGATCGGATTTTACTGGCATCTTATCCCATTCCTTTGAATTAATAAAAGATACCCGCCCGAAGCGATTAACACCTTAAATCCCCCTCGCTTCTCTCGAGGGACCACTTCGTCGGGTTTTCGGGCTGGCATTTTTTCCTATTCTTTTTTGAAAAATAAAAGTTCCGGCTCAGGGGATTTTAATCTCCCTGACCGAAGCGATCGTCTTATAATTTATCCGCAGCGGGAGTAGCTGCAGTGCCGGCAGAGCGCGCAACCGTTTTCGAACACGAGCGTCTCGCCGCAATCCGGGCAAACGCCCGCGAACTCCCGCGTGCGGGCCGTGTTATTATATTCGGGAGGGGCGACGCCGGCGGCCCCGCTCTGCCCCGCATCTGCGGGAGCGGTAACCGAAGGATTAAATTTTAACTTCAATTGTTTCGAAGCGCGAACGGGTTCCGGCAAAGTCGTGGCGCGGGGATATTCTTTTTGCGGATTGAACCCATCGCCATAAAGATACCGGCCGAGCGCTAGCGCGATGCCTTGCGCCACGGTCGTCACGCAGACCACGGTACCCTCAACTGAACGGTCGAACGCGACTTCACGGGTTCGGACGCGCCACATTTGCTCAATAATTTCGCGGGGATCGACTCCGGCGCGCAGCAACAGGCTGGCGAGCCGACCCGTGACTTCCGCTTCAGCGTCCAAAGACTTCACGAACACCTCGCAAAGACCCATTTCATCTTCGTTAATCGTAACGTAAATAGGCCCGCGCGGAGTCTCAACCCGTTCAGTGCGGCCTTCCGTAACCTTCGGGCGCTGGCGCGCTCCCGGATCGATGGCGGGCGCAGCGGCGGCAGCCGTGGCGGCTGCGGAGGCAGCTTCCTTTTTTTTGACTTCATCCGCTGAAATCAAAACTCCTTCGCGGCTTCCTTCGCGATACACGGTAATCCCCTTGCAGCCCATTTTCCAGGCCTGCATATAAATGTTCGCCACATCTTCTTCCGTCGCTTCGCGCGGCATGTTCACCGTTGAAGAAATGGAATGGTCGATATGTTTTTGAATCGTCGCCTGCATGAGCACGCGCTTATCGCCCGTGATTTTATGTGAGGTCACGAAATAATCGGGCAGCTGAGTGTCGTCTTGAAGGTTGAAGAGGTTGATGTAGCGGCCGACCATCGGATGATACACTTTGAAATATTCCTGGCTAAGCGACTCGGAGCGCCGCACATAAGAGAGGTCGAAGATCGGTTCGACGCCGCTCGTTGTTCCCGCGAGCGCCGCGCCGCTTCCGACCGGCGGAACCGTGAGGCAAGCCACGTTTCGGATGCCATGCTGGTTCAGGCGATCGTAAACCGCAGGGTCCAGCCGCTGAATGAAGGGCGACTTCACGTGTTTTTCTCTATCAAATTTCGGGAACGCTCCCTTCTCGACCGCCAAGTTCACGCTCTCGTCATAAGCAAAATTTTTGATCCGCTCGAAAATTTTGTCCACGAACTTAATCGCTTCATCCGTATCGTATTTGAGGCGCATCTGGCAAAGCATGTCGCCCAACCCCGTAAAACCAAGCCCGATGCGACGGGACGCGAGAGACGCTTCAGTCTGCGCCGGCAAGGGATGTTTGTAGGCGTTGTAATCGAGCACGTTATCCAGGAACCTCACGCCGTAACGCGCCGCGCGTTCGAGCGCCGGCCAGTTCACCCGCGCTTTTTCAGTGAATTCATCGTCCACAAACTTGGAGAAGTTGATGTTTCCCAGGCAGCAATCGCCGTAACCTTCCAGCGGAATTTCTCCGCAGGGGTTCGTGGAAATAACCTCCATGCCGTTATACTCGGATGTAGATTCGCGCTTAATGCTGTCCCAGAACAGCACGCCGGGCTCGGCCCAGTCGCGCGCGCCCTTAATCAGCTCGTTCCAAACGTCCCGAGCCTGAACCATCTTCGAAACCTTCACTTTTTCATTTTCAAAGTGGAGCTCAAACTCGCCGTCGGATTGAACGGCTTCCATTAATGTGTCTGAAACCCGCACCGAAATGTTTGCGTAGCGCACGGTTTTTAAATTTCGTTTCACCCGCATAAACTCCAGGATGTCCGGGTGAGAGTCGCGCGTCGTAATCATGAGCGCGCCGCGCCGGCCGGACTGACCGATCGTTCCGGTCGTTAAAGAGAACAGGTCCATAAATGACACGGAACCCGTGCTGGTGAGCGCCGCGTTATTCACCCGAGAGCCCTTGGGTCTTAGAAGCGCGATGTCGGTGCCGACGCCGCCACCGTAAGAATAGGTGCGCGCCGCTTCTTTCATCCAATCAAAAATGGATTCAAGCCGATCTTCCTTAACAGGGATTACATAACAGTTTAAGAGGGTCACATTGCGGGGGTTGCCCGCGCCGAACAAAATGCGGCCGCCCGGAATGTAACGAAAATCAGAGAGGAGCCAATAAAATTTTTCTTCCCATTCGGCGCGCAATTCCTGCGTGCGCTCAACGGAAGCCAATTCATGCGCCACGCGGCGCCACATTTCAACAGGAGTTTTTTCCACCACGCGGCCCGAGGTGTCGCGCAGGGCGTACTTATCGAGAAAAACTCGGCAACGCAGGGAATCCCCCGCAAAAAATTCGCTTGTCTCCTGCCCGACGGGTGCCGGGCCCGATACGATTTCTTCTTCCACCATAGTCTCCTTCTTAGCTTTTTCCAACTTTCCGTTAGATGAGACCGCGTCCTGGACGGCTTGG
>JANLTE010000101.1:0-7782 GCA_031362785.1 Elusimicrobiota bacterium | reverse complement strand
AAAAGGCCATGGAGTAGCAGCCCGCGTGCGCCGCGCCAATGAGCTCTTCAGGGTTGGTCCCCTGCTTCTCTTCAAACCGCGATGTGAACGAGTAGGGAACTTCAAACGCCCCGCTGCCCACCTTCATTTTTCCGTTGCCGCCTTTCAGATCTTTTTCCCAATACGCGCTCGCGTGATGTGTTGCCATAATTGTCTCCTTTAATATTATCGAAGTAAAAAATTCGAGCCCTCATTATATCAATTTGATCCGACGGAAATGGCGACCGGCCTTTGCGGCGTCTCCCTGCAATCGATAAATCTCGGCCAGGCGCAGGTGCGATTCCGTATCGTTGGTGACATCGTAAACATAAATTGAATGGCCGATAACGGCTTCGGGGCGGCGGGCTCTGAGCCACTCAAAAGTTTCGAGTCCCACCATGTACCCCTGCAAGTGAGCGGCGCTCACGGCGAGGAATTCTTTTTCCGGCCGATCGGAGTTCATTTTTTCCGAGTGAATTTGAGTTCCGGTCGGAATCAGCTCCTGGGCGTCCAGCCCGTAATAGTCCGGCAGAGCCGTCCCCATGTACGATAAAATAAGTTCCGCTCCCGGGCGCCCCTTCATAAATTTACCCAGCCGTTTCAGGTCCTGACCCATGTCGAACTCGCTCGCGTAATAAATACCGCGCCCCGACCCGCCCACGGCCCAATTGAAGTAGGTTAAGAAATGAGGCGCGACGGAAAAAACTTCGAAGATCTGAAAGACCGCGGCGCAGGTTAAAACGGCAATTTTTTTACGGTCCCACGCGAAGTCTTGAAACAGTCTTCCGGCCAGAACAAACAGCAGGACATAAATCAGCAGAAAGTGCCGAATGCCGAGGTTAAACCCCGACCGGCAGGCCAGGAACGCGTAAATGGCCGCGACCGACAAAATGAGCTTCTCTTCCGCTTTGAGCGGCGCGCGAAACATCGAGTAAATCACGGCCAGCACCGCCGCCAAACTCATCACGGGCGCCTTCATCCAAAAAAGGATGGGAAAATAGTACCACACGCCGCGCGCATAGAGTTTTCCAAGAAAGAAGGTGGCGTATCCGGCTTTGGAATGATAGGACCCAAACGCCGCGTTCATGAGGTAAGAGTCTGGCAACGGCAGCCAACGGTAAATAAATTGAATCAGGTCCGACCAGCCATAGGCAGCCAGATCCCGCGGATGAATGGCGTGCGGCGGAAGAAAGTCCTGAAACGCGTGGCTGGCGTTAATCACGATCGCGCAAATCAAAAATAGAATTGAGACGCCGATGATTTTATCCATCCAGGAGCGTTGCTTTTTTTCCGGATCGAATAAAACTGCGACTGCTGTGATAGGACTTAAAATCAGATTGTATATTTTTGTGATGTGCGCGACGCCAAGCCCGAGTCCGGCCCAGACCAAATTCTTCTGGCTCGGATCTTTCAGGTATCGCGCGAGCAGATAAACCGCCAGCGCGGCGCCCGCGACGCCGCCTGCGTCCGTCGTGGCCAGCGAACCGTGCGCCAGGAACGGCGGAAGCGTGCACAACAGGAAAAGCGTGGCAAAACCTCCGGCGGAGCCGTAGAGACCCGTGGACCAAAACCAGCAGAGCCAAAAGAGCGCCAGCGTCGTTATGATGATCATCGCGCGGCTGAGAAACAAAATCGCGTCGGCGTTGGCTGCGGCGCTTTTATAGACCAGCAGCATCCCGTAGAGGAACTCCTGGCGGTCGTTCAACGGTTTATGAGTAAGGAAAGGAAAAACGGTTTCGGGATCGGTGAGGTTTAGGAATTGCAAAGGCAGCGCCACAAGGAGGCGCATGAGCGGCGGATGCTCTAATCCGCGCGAAAAATCCAGGTGGTTCCAATAGTAGTATCCGCTTTGAATGTGCTGGACTTCGTCGTAGGTCGACGATTTGTCCACCGCGTGCCAAAACATGAGCCCGCCTGCGAATACCAGCATGAATCCGACGGTTACTTTACGCATTTTTTTCCTGTTGCTAGCATCGCGCTAGTATACTAATCTGCGCGGCTGGAACTAAATTGCCTATTGTTGATTTTCCAGATTCAGTTATACTGATAGTGTGATGAAAATTTCCCGCCCTATAAGCTTGTCAGAATACGCCCAACGCCAGGGCATCGACTATCAAACCGCTTGGCGGCACCTTCAAAAGGGCTGTGTTAAAGCGCGCAAAGGCAAAGACGGTTCCTGGATATTGACGAAACAGATCCGAACCGTTCGCAAGGGTCGGCCCCAGGTTTGGAACAAGCAGAAAGTTATCCGCGAAGTCTACCGGCTCTGCAAGGGCCGCTACATCCGCGCCGTCGACTTCCCCTCATCCTTATATAAACTCTGCAAAAAGTATTGCGGCTCCGTTCGCGCCGCGAAGTGGGAAGCTAAAATCCTGCACGGCCGGAGCTGGCCGAAGGATAAATTTCTGAAATGCGTCCGGCAATTCTGCGCCCACCGGTACCGCGAAGAAAAAAACTGGCCCGCGAGCATGAGGCGCCTATCCAAACTGTACTGCGGGAGCGTCCGGAAAGCGAAGTGGGAAGCGGGGGTCATCATGGATGCCCGGAAGGAGATTCGCCTCCCTCAAGAAGACGCTAAACTTTACTGGAACAAGCGTAAGATCTTAAAATGGCTTTCGGACTATTGTCGGGGGAACTACCGGAAACCGGCCTACATGCCGGGGCACATGCGATCCATCATCGTGCGGCATTTCGGGACGGTTCGCTCGGCCAAACACGAGGCGGGGATTTTGAAAGACGTTCGGAACTTCAAAAGGACGTGACTAGTCAGCGGTAAAAATTTGATAGCCGAATGCCGGGAGAGTCAAAATCGAAGCGGAAAAGTTAACTCCCGAAAGAGCCGGCTTTAACTTTACAGCGCCTTTCTCCGACTTGAAAATATCGGGAACCACCAAACTACCCTTCCATTCACGATCCGAGAAATTAATCACCACCAGCACCGCGTCGTTGCGATAAGTCCTCGTGTAGGCCAAAATTTTCCCGTCTTCCGGCACCGGCGCTTGAAACACTTGGCCTCGCGACATGGCTGGATGCGCTCGCCTGAATTTCAGCAGCGTCTTATAAAATTTCGTCAGGTCTTTATTCGCTTTCTTCCAATCAATGGCCAATTTTTCCTGACGACCCAAGATTCGCGATGCGCCCGCCTCTTCACCCGCCACGATCCACATAATTCCGGGAATCGAGGCGTTGAACACCGCCGCCGCCCTTTGCGCGGGGCCAAAACTCTTTCTCGCGGGACCCGAATAAAGGGTTTCCATATATCGCGCCAATAAACTTCCCCGCGGGTAAGAATTTTCCTCTTCCTTAAAAAATAATTCGAGATTTTCTATTTTTCCTTCATCTGAAATCAGGCTCGCCAGAAAATTGTGACTTTTGACGGACGGAGTTAAATCAAACGCCGCCTGATGGTTTTCCGGCAAATCGCTATCGGTGAGCAGCACAAAATTTTTTCTTGATTTAACCAGCGCTTTTCTCGCCTTGACCCAAAACTCCAGGTTGGGAGCGCCGATGGACTCGCAGTTGAAACCGTCGAGGTCGAAATCCGTCGCCCATTGGAGCAGGAGCTTAATAAACTCGTCCTGTAAATTGGGGTTGGAAAGATCTAAGAGCGCCAGGTCCGGATGACCTTCCGCCTCCGCGATTCCACCCGAAGAATTTTTAACGTACCAGTCGGGATTATTTTTTATCCAGGCGTGCTCTTTCGAAGTCGTATCGGCTACCCAAGTCAAAATCACTTTGAGTCCCGAGTAATGCGCCTGCTGGACCAGCGACTTAAACGCGTCTTTGGTGCCGAACTCATAATTGATGGCTGAAAAATCCTTGACGGCGCGGGCGTCGCCCAAAGAGCCCAGATTTTTTTCTTCGCCGATCGAAAAAACCGGAGCCAGGCAAAAGGCGTCGGCGCCCCAGTTTTTAAGCTTCAGCATGTGTTCTTCGAGCGTGAAGAATTTCGCGTCGTTGGAAAAACTCCGGAGGGAGACTTCGTATATGACGGATCCCTTTAGCCAGTCCGGAGAGGTCACCGCCCTTTTTTCCTCACCGGAGAGATCGCCGCAACTCAAGAGCGCGACTGACAGAAGGAGGAGTTTACGCAAGCGCTTGTTGCTTTTGATGGCGGTCAACATAGACGAGGAGGATGCCGACGTCGGAGGGGGTTACGCCTGGAATGCGGGACGCCTGGGCGAGGGTCCGCGGCAAAACTTTTTTTAGCTTTTGACGCGATTCGTTCAAGAGCCCTGGCACCGAATCAAAATTAAAATCGGTTGGGATTTGTTTGTTTTCCATTTTGCGGGACTTTTCGATCAACTGGTCCTGCCGCGCCAAATACCCTTCATATTTTTTCTGGATAAACGCCTGTTCATCGATTTTCTGATCGTTCCAAGGGGTTAAATCCCGGGGAGCATCGTTAGGGTCGGAAACCGGATCGAAAGCGTGGCGCTTGGGAAACGCGCGGATGTCGACCTGTGCGCGATAGGCGGAAAATTTCAGATGCATTTCGTCCGAGATGAGGCCGAAGCGCTTCGCGTAGTCCATGAGGCGCAAGTCCGCGTTGTCGCTGCGCAAATAGAGCCGGTGTTCCGCGCGCGAAGTGAAGAGCCGGTACGGCTCGTCCACGCCCTTTGTCACCAGATCGTCAATCATGACGCCAATATACGCCTCGTCGCGCCGGAGGACAAACGGCTCTTCCTTTTTTATCTTAAGCGCCGCGTTGATCCCAGCCATCAGGCCCTGTCCGCCCGCTTCCTCATACCCAGTAGTGCCGCAGATCTGCCCAGCGAAGTACAAATTCTCGATAATCTTCGTTTCGAGCGTCGCGTTCAACTGCGTCGGCGGACAAAAATCGTATTCCACCGCGTAACCCGGACGCATCAGCTCCGCGTTTTCAAGTCCCGGAATCGTGCGCGCCATTTTCCACTGCACATCCTCCGGCAAGCTGGTCGAAAGCCCGTTCACATAAACTTCCTCGGTGTGATAGCCTTCCGGCTCCAGAAAAATCTGATGGCGGCTGTGGTGCGCGAACTTCACCACCTTGTCTTCGATGCTCGGACAGTAGCGCGGCCCGATCGATTTTATCTTCCCCGTATAAAGCGGCGAGCGGTCCAGGCTTTCGCGGATGATCTGGTGAGTTAACTCGTTCGAGTATGTTAGATAACAGGGGAGCTGTTCGCGGGTGATTTTTTCAGTGAAGTGAGAAAAGGGAGTGGGCGGCTCATCGCCCGGCTGAATAGCGCATTTAGAGTAGTCGATGGATTTGCCGTTGATCCGCATCGGCGTGCCCGTCTTCATGCGCCCCACTTCAAATCCCAGTTCGCGCAGCGAATCAGATAAAAATTCCGAACGGTTGTCCCCGGCGCGCCCTCCGGGATAATGGTTCATCCCATAATGCAGCAGGCCCTTCATGAAAGTGCCGGTCGTCAAAATCACCGCTTTGGCGTCAAACTCGATGCCCGCCTTCGTTACGACGCCCACCACGCGCTTGTTACCGTCGCCGTCTTTTTCAATGATTAAACTGGCCGCGTCTCCCTGCTTTAAATCCAAATTGGGTTGCTGCTCGACGGTGTGCTTGATGGTGAACTGATACAGTTTTTTATCGCACTGCGCGCGCGGCGACTGCACCGCGGGACCTTTCGACCGGTTCAGCATGCGAAACTGGACCGCGGACATATCGGTATTCTTCGCCATCTCTCCGCCGAGCGCGTCGATTTCACGCACGACCTGGCCCTTCGCGAGGCCGCCGATCGAGGGGTTGCACGACATCTGCCCCACCGAATCGAGGTTCATGGTGAGCAGGAGCGCGCGGAGTCCCATGCGCGCCGCGACCAGCGAAGCTTCAACGCCCGCATGGCCCGCGCCCACCACGATTACATCGTAGGATTTTAGATATGGAATCATTCTTATATTCTCTGGGGTTTTAACTCAGGAGTTCGTATAAAGTATAAAATTACGAGGCCTAAGGCAAAGAAGATCGACAGGCTCGCGACCGCGGCCCGAAGCGAATAAATTTGGCTCACCAAACCGAACACAGCAGGCCCCACCGCCATCGAAAGCTTTCCCGTGAGCGCGAAGAATCCGAAAAACTGCGCGCTTTTTTCCTCCGGCACCATGATCGATAAAAACGAGCGGCTGGCCGCCTGGCTTCCGCCCAATATCAGACCCACCACAGCGCCCAAAATCCAAAACTCCCCTCGAGTGCGAATGAGGCTTCCCCACAGGCAAACGCCGATATAAATGATAAGCGTCGTCGCGATGGACGGTTTATGACCGACATGGTCCGCCGCC
Source organism: Elusimicrobiota bacterium (assembly GCA_031362785.1). Taxonomy (GTDB): domain Bacteria; phylum Elusimicrobiota; class Elusimicrobia; order 2-02-FULL-39-32; family 2-02-FULL-39-32; genus JANLTE01. The sequence goes on along the minus strand of JANLTE010000101.1, from coordinate 1,485 downwards.
CAGCCGAACGCCAGCGCGCCCAAAAAAGCTACGGCTTGAATCATCAGGAAACATAAAATTAAATCTCCTTGAGAAAATCCCAATTCTTTGGCGCCAAAAATCGAAGCCATCACGATGACGGTCTCGATGCCATCGTTATAAATCAGATAGCTGCAAAGATATTTCGTTACTTCCTTATGTTTACGGATCTCGCGCAAAGTCTGGAACACTTCCCGCCAGGCCAATGCGATGTAGTTGGAAGATTTCTCCCCGGGCCGCTCTTTTTCTCGCACCCAAACGAATATGGGAACCGCAAAAACCGCCCACCAGATAGCGACCGAAAAAATTGCAAGACGAACGGCCATATGATTTTGGTCGGCGATCCCGAACCATTCCGGTTTTTGAACCATCGCGAGGTTAACGGCCAAAAGCAATCCGCCGCCGACATAACCCAGCGCCCAGCCGAACCCTGAAATTTTCCCGACGGTTTCCGTTGATGAGACGTCTTTTAAAAGGGCGTTATAAAAAGCGTTGCCGGCTGAAAACCCGACGTTCGCCAGCAAAAAGAAAAATGCGGCCCGCCAAAAGTCGCCTTCAGTAGAGGGAAAAAGCGCCGCGGTTGCCAGGCAGCCGAGCGAACAAAAAAAGAAAAGGAATTTTTTCTTGGAACGGGTGTGGTCGGCCAGCGCGCCCAAAAAAGGAGAAAGGGCAAAAACGAGAAGCATGGACGCCGAGAGCGTCAGCCCCCAGAAAGCTTCGCCGCTCAAGGTTTGTCCCCCGAAAGGAACGCCTCCTCCGCAAATAACTTTTACGAAATAAACATTGAAGATGACCGACAGGATGGTCGTCGCGAACGCGGAATTGGCAAAGTCGTAAAAGGCCCAGGCAACAACGGAGCGGCTAAAGAGCGAGCGAAACAACTAGTTCAAAGCCGTCAGAGCACTCTGAAAACTTTGTCCCCTTTGCGGCAGCGATCTTCGACCTTGACGCCGACCTCATCGCCCTTTTTAACGGAGAGGACGTCCTGATGATCGATTTGCATCGAGGCGCAGACCTGCGTTAGATCGGTGGTGTGGCCCTTCACATGGAAGGTATCGCCCACCGCAAGCGCGTCCTTGGAAGTGATGGAAATGACTCCGATATGCGCGAAATAATCTTCCACCTCCCCTAACAAAAGTTCTTTTTTTGACCGCGCTCCAAAAACGGGTTTAGGGAGCGAGACCTTTACGGGTTTTCCCTTTTTACCCGCCGCGCCCTTTTTACCAACGGCAATTTTCTTTTTTACGGCGCTTTTTTTCGGAGCCGATTTTTTCTTTGCGGTTTTTTTAGCTCTGACTGGTTTTTTTGCCTTCTGCTTTGCCATAAGGTCTCCTTTATTGCCAATTTTCCGACTCAATTTGAACGGTGGGGTGATCGATGTTAAATTTCACTTTCAAGCTTTCCGTTACCCCTTCCAGAATTTCCCGCTGGCGGACCATTTGGTCGGCGCGGATTTTTATGTGCAGA
>JANLTE010000053.1:0-5407 GCA_031362785.1 Elusimicrobiota bacterium | reverse complement strand
AAATCAACAGTTCAATTATTTTCTGACAGATTGAATAAAAAAAATGTCATGTCATTTGATGAAGTAAAAATGGAATCCTGGAAGAAAATTGCAGATGATCCTACGATTATCTTTTCTTCCCAGATCGTCTCCGGTAGGCCCGATGTGTTCCAAACGGGAAATTTAAAAGAAAAACTTAATAAAATGCAGCAACTAGCTGCTGATACTGACCCGAGGTCTTTTATAATGCGATTCAATAAAATCCTCGCTCAGCGTTACTTGATCCAATTTGATACTTCAAACCCCAAGGATTTGAGCGATTTAAAATCATTATATGCCATGTCCCTTTATGACGTCGACCGGTGGTTCGCATCCATCCAGCAGAAATTGTATGACCTGAAAATCTCGGGCAAAACATTAATCATCATCACTTCCGATCACGGCGAAGAATTTATGGAGCATCGCAAGGTAATGTTTAAACACGCGAATCTTTACGAAGAGTGTCTGCACGTTCCCCTAATCTTTATAATACCGCGATTGAAGGGAGAAAAGATATATAATATGGCCAGCAACATGGACATTTATCCCACCGTTCTGGATCTTCTGGACATTCCTTTGCCTAATTGGATTCAGGGGGTTTCTTTAAAATCACTGATGAAAGGCGAAGGCGGATATCCCGCCCCCAGATACGTTTTTGGCGAATGGTGGAGTCGTTCAGTTCGCTCGGTTCGGGACAGCTCGTATACCTATGTTCAGTATCGAGCGCCCGAGCTGAAGGAAGAGTTTTACGATAGGGTCAAAGATCCTAAAGAAACTCTCAACCTGATTTCTTTAAACGAGAAGACGGCGGAAAAGTATCGTAATTTAATAAAGGGATATTTGGAAGATGGGAGCGATGAAAGGTAAATTTTTTGCGGTATTTTCAATAAGAAACCGCATTGAAAGAACTCGGTAGTTTTACTTGCTGTTAAAGTTCAGGGATAATTACCTTAAAGATATCAAGTTAAATCATTCGGTCGCGAAACTAGTTATTTTATTCTATTTAATTGCGTTTCATCAAATCCGTTTCTCTTACTGCGTTTCTCCGGCTGGACTCAAAGACATTCGCTGCAAGGATTGCAATGTCATTCTGATTTCCGTTGATACGTTAAGGGCGGACACATTGGGGGTTTACGGATCCAAATTGAATTACAGCCCCAATATCGACCGGGCCGCGGAAGGGGGGGTCGTGTTTTTAAACGCCTACAGCCCTACTCCAAACACTCTTCCCAGCCACATGTCTATTTTTACCGCCCTGTATCCGAACCGTCACAAGATCACGATGATTCGACCATTAAATCGAATTGATCATTTGGATAATCGATATAAAACTTTGACAGAAATTCTAAAATCGAACCACTACAAGACGGCCTGGTTCGGGCCAACGGTAAGTCAGTACTTAGACCTCACAGTTGGGTTTGGGAGGGGTTTCGATGAGTTTCACAAAAATTTTAGAGCGAAGGAAATTGTTCCTCTGGATATATATCGATGGCTGGACCATAATGCCTCGAGCAAGTTCTTTCTTTTTTTACATACCTACCATGTTCACGCTCCGTACGTGCCCAATAAATCAACAGTTCAATTATTTTCTGACAGATTGAATAAAAAAAATGTCATGTCATTTGATGAAGTACAAATGGAATCCTGGAAGCAAATTGCAGACAATCCTGCGCTCATCTTTTCTTCTCAGGTCGTCTCCAACAGGCCCGATGTGTTCCAAACGGAAAATTTAAGTGAAAGGCTTAATAAAATGCAGCGACTAGCTGCTACAATCCCAACACTTTTTTCTGAACATTTTAACCGTGTCCGCGATCAGGTTTTTTGGATTCAATTTGATACTTCAAGCCCCAAGGATTTGAGCGATTTGAAATCTTTATACACCATGTCACTTTACGATGTCGATCGGTGGTTCGCATACATCCAGCAGAAGTTGCGTGACCTGAAAATCTCGGGCAAAACATTAATCATCATCACTTCCGATCACGGTGAAGGATTTATGGAGCATGGCAGATTAAAGCATACGGATCTTTACGAAGAATGTTTACATGTTCCGATGATATTTCTAATGCCGGAACTATCAAAAGGGAAAAAAATCTACAATATGACCAGCAATATCGACATTTTTCCCACCGTTCTGGATCTTCTGGGAATTCCGTTGCCTGATTGGATTCAGGGAGTTTCTTTAAAACCACTTATGAAAGGCGAGGGTGGATATCCTGCCCCCAGATATGTTTATGGCGAATGGTGGAATCGTTCAGTTAGCTCGGTTCGGGATAGTTCGTACACTTATATTCAGAAGCGATGGCCCGAGCCGAAGGAGGAGCTTTACGATAGGGTCAAAGACCCTAAAGAGGCGATCAATCTGATTTTTTCAAATGAAAAGACGGCAGGAAAATACCGTAATTTGATGAAGGGATATTTGGAGGAAGATTATGATGGAAAATAAAATATATTTTATCGCGGCACTTATAGTTGCGTGGTTTTTACCTCAGAAAGCTTATGTTTCCGAGCGACTCTACTGGTTCATCCCCTGCGGTTTGAGGGCGGAACCCTTCGATTTCGACCTTTTTAAATTCGCGGAAGAGGGAAAATATCCCAACATTAAGAAAATGATGGAATCCGGATCCTACGGCTATTCCATTCCAACCTATCCCGGACATACGCCGACCAATTTTGCCACCCTTTTAACAGGGACATATCCTGAAATTCACGGTATCGTCGATGGTCCGATGCGTCTGGAGGGTCATCCTCTCGCCAAACCATCGCTCAGCGGATTTTCTTCGACGGCAAAGAACGCGCCGCCGATCTGGAGGATTCTGGAAAGCGCCGGCAAAAAGGTTGCGCTCGTTTCGATTCCCGGTTCCACGCCTCCTGAACTGAACGCCGGAATTACCATCCGCGGACGATGGGGTAATTGGGGAGCGGATTTTATTGCATTGAACTTTGAATCCGTTCTGGACGATAGTCAGGGTATAAACGGGCGAAGAGATAAGAAATTATTTTATTTCGGCCCTCAGCTGACCTTTTACAATAAACTGACGAAACCTCAAGGGTGGGAAAACTCTCCAAAATCTTTTTCGGAGCCCTGGGAAATGGAAATGGAAGGGCACGGCGCCAAAGTGTATGCCTACATTTATGATCCCAGCGCCGATAAGATTGCTAATTATTCAAAAATCCAATTTTCACTGGACAAGAAAACGCCGCTTTGCGCATTATCCTCGTCAAACGAATGGAGTTCATGGCTGCCGATTACTTTGAATTGGAAAGGGGTCCCGATGGATACCCAGATGAAAATATGTCTGATAAAAATGGACCCTAACGGTTTTGTCAAGGTGCGCCTCGTCTACAACACTTTAAACCGCACCATCATGGAACCGGGCAGCTTGGCCGACGACATCAACGCGAAAGTTGGGCCCATGATTGATTTTCCGGACAACTGGCCCGCTCAACTGAACATTTATCCCGAAGAGAAAGCCGTTTTCATGACCGAAGCCATGCTGTCGCTGGATTGGCACAAGAAAATTATTCAGTATCTTTACCAATACCACAGTCCCGACGTGATCATTCACAATACCTATGTCCCCAACCAGATGCTCGAGAGCCGTTGGTGGCTGAGGTATCTTGACAGGAAAAGCTCCGATTACAACCGCGTGAGCGAGCAAGAACGCCAGGAGGTTTGGAAGGACGTGCACAAGGTCTTCAAAGAACTCGACACCATGCTCGGCGAAGCCATGAAAGATGCCGAAAAGGACGCAATTATAGTCCTCAGCTCCGACCACGGCGCCGTGCCTATCAAGAAGTATGTTTTGATCAACAACCTTTTCAAGAAGAATGGGTTACTGGATTTCGACCTGGATGAAAAGATAAAGGAGCCAAAAATAAACTGGGTGAAAACGCGCGCCGTTCATTTGCAAATGCACGGGGTTTATCTTGGATCCCAAGGGTTGGAGGGCAATTGGGTTCGAGGCTCGGACGCATCCTACCTCGATCTGCGCGCCGGCGTGCTCAAAATGCTGAAGGAGTTTAAAGATTCTGATGGAATTTCTCCTTTTGACGACGTTATCGAAAACGAGAACTCGAAAAAACTGCGTCTTTTGAAAGATCGAACCGCCGATTTGATTTTGGTTATGAAACCGGGTTACGCTTTAAGCGAAGAAATGAGCGGGGATCTTAAACTGTTCAAAGAACCCATCCAGTCCGGCTATAAGCAGGCGCTTGTTGCGGATAATAATTACCAGCTTTGGACTCCATTCATTATTATGGGGCCCGGCGTGAAAAAAGGACATCGGATCAAAAACCCAATCCATCATGTTGATCAAGCCCCCACCCTGCTGAAGCTCATGAACGTATCCGCGCCAAAACAAATGCAAGGAGAAGTCGTCAATGAAATATTGGAGTAGCAAAATAGCCTTTTGCTTAATAATCGCTTGCGGATTCCTGTCTGCGGCCCCCGCAAAACTATTCAGTGAATCTACGGCTACTTTTAAAGCCGCGCTCGAATCCATCGGGTTGGACTATAACGGAAATAAAAAATTCATATTGAAAAAGAGTTATCAAGTGGGGAATTGGGATGAATGCAGCACCTGCTATTGGAAAGTAATGGCGAGTGGCGCATGGAGAGGGCCCAGTATCATCATTACGGCGCACAAAGAAATGGGCAAGGGCGAGGCTAAAAAATTCATGGAAGAAGAATATGCTCGCCTGGCTGTCGCATTTGACGGCTCGCTTGCGTATCCGGGCATGATCTCAAATCAACTGGCGGTGCCTGCTGAATTAAAGCCGGTAGTGATTCAAAACGGCCCAGAGGATTCTCGGATTTATGTCCTCCATGCAACGAAGGAATTAACTTACGGAGTTGGATCGCGGGAGCAGGCAACCCATCGTTCAGTCCTAACATTTCGTTATTGCGAGAAGATAAAGACATTGGTTAAAATCGAAATATTTGTTCGTAACTCAGCGTATAAACAAAAGGCCGCCTTAAAAGAGTCGGATAATTTTACCTGTAAATTAGGAGAAAAAATAACGTGCTTACCAGATTAAAGTTAATGCGATTTATCGCCGTTTTGTTGTTCTTCTTTCAAGGCGCAGTTATCATTTTTTTGCCCTCGAGACTTATAGCGGAGGAAACCCCCGCTCCCGTTTCTGTAACCGAACTAGCCCCCATTCCAGAGCCGGTTAACCCGGCATTGGATTGGACGGTTGAACCCCTTGGGTTTGCCCAGTTCTGGTACAGCCACGATTGGGACGATACAAAAGCGACGCAAGATTCGGTGCAGGCCCAAAGAGTTAGGCCCGGCCTAACGGCAAAAGTGGGGCGGCAAATCCGGTTCTTCATGCTGACTGAATTCGGGAACGCCAACCCGAGCGCGTCGGGTTCCGGGTCGGGGGC
>JANLTE010000013.1:0-2350 GCA_031362785.1 Elusimicrobiota bacterium | reverse complement strand
CGAGCGTTAAAACCGAACCGGGACGGAGGAACAAGCAGGCCGCAATGTAAATCCCAATATAAACCAGAACCCCAGCAAACCCGAGACCGCGAATCCAATCAAGTGATTTTTGAAGGAGCTCCTGGACATGCCAATATTTGGCTGAGGCTAAGAGCACAGCGGCCAACACAACGACGCCGGCGATTTTCAGCTTCATTGAAACATATCCATTTGGAAATTTTATCAAATACCGATTTGAATAAGTCCTTCAGGATAAACTAAAATCTACTTGTGATAAAGTGGACGATATGATCGAAACAAAAACCAGGCCTGAATCGAACGGTGGCCGCCCGGGCGAACTCTCGAGGAAAGAATCGTTTCACGAGATTTTTCCTTTCTTATCGAAACGCTACACCTTTGAGTTACGATATGACTTCGGCGAACGCGACGTCCCCGACGGATCGATTCAATCATCCGCTTTCAACATCTTCCGCATTATTCAGGAAACGCTTCGCGCCCAAGGAGATGTCGGGACCTGGAGTTTCGCGCACCACGCCCATCACCACGATTTCCTCCGCCTCTTTGAAACAATCGTGAACGACATTTCATTCTTATCAAAAGATCATTGGCCCGAAGGTTGGAACCGAATCGCGCAGCTTCGTTTACACATTGCGGCAGCCATTCAAGCTAATGATTGGAATTCGGTTATTAAACTGAATGATCAGATTTTCAATTTCGCGAAATCGCTTCAAAACGATTTGATATGGGAAATGCGAAGTTCAATTGAATACTGCCTGAAAACCGCCGCTCAATCGTTTATCAAGGAAAAAGACGGCTCGATTCAGATCTGGGCCTCCTCGCTCGACTGGTTCCAGCAAGAATGGGGGCGCGACACTTTTATTTCCCTTCCCGGACTCTTACTTTCGACCGGACGATTCGACGAGGCGCAAAAGAACATCCGAGGGTTTGCCAAATTTGAAAAGCAGGGCCTCATTCCCAACCGCGTTTGGGATCCCACCAAGCCCGACACCATCGAATACAACACGGCGGACGGTTCGCTTTGGTTCATTCACGCCATCCATAAGTTCGTTGAATACACGGGCGACTGGAGTTTCGCAATAGAAATGGCGCCCAAAATATCGAACATTCTGCAGAGATACATCAAAGGAACCGGATACAAGCGCCTGGGCCAATTTTATTCCATCAAGATGGATGAGGACGGACTGATCGTGAGCCCGGAACAGGCCACCTGGATGGATGCCGATCCCAACGCGCAGGGCAAACCTGTAACGCCGCGGAACGGCAAAGCGGTTGAAATTAACGCGCTTTGGTACACCTCGCTCCTGTTCGCTGCGGAAACAGAGTCGCGCAGAAAAGAAATCGCAAAGTCCTACGAATATTCCGATTTGGCGGAGCGAGTTAAGAAATCCTTCAATGAAAAATTTTGGAATGAAGACATGAAGGCGCTTTTCGACGTTATCGGGGGCGATCCGGAAGGGGCCGCGGTGAGGCCCAACATGATTTTCGCAGTGAGCCATGGCGGTGATTTGCTTTCGCCCGAACGGCAGGAAGCCGTCTTCAACGCGGTCACTAAAGAATTAATCACTCCCTTTGGCCTGCGCACGCTGTCCCCTCGTGACTCGCATTACCAGAAGCGTTACGACACCCATTTACCGGTTAGCGAAAAAGACCTCGCGTATCACCAGGGCACGGTCTGGCCCTGGCTTTGGGGAAGTTACGTCGATTCGCTCGTGCGCGTCCGGAAATACCAGGGAAAAAGCCGAGATGAAATGAAGGCTGAAATTAAAATTCTTCTAACGCCCACGGCGGAGTTTCTACTTTCCGGAGAGCACCACACGCTGCCCGAAGTGTTTGACGGCAGCCCTCCCTATCGAGCCGGCGGCACGCGCTCTCAAGCCTGGAGCGTGGGCGAAGCGCTCCGGATTTTCACCGAATATATCGATTAATTAGCGGTAGAGCTGCGAGAGTTTTTTTGGCGAGACGCCGAGGTAGTAAAGAAATACGATCAGCGAGTTTTTAAGAGCGTTCCTGATGGGGCCCCCAGCCGCGTATCGGCGGCTCGAGGTCGTTACCTTCTCTGAAAAGACCCGAACTTCTCCCAGTCTCCGCAGCCGCGGAACGAAAACATACTCTTCCATCAACTCCACGTCAGGATATCCGCCGGAACGAGCGTAAGCCTCCCTCCAGACGAACAGCGTTTGATCGCCCTGCGGCACTCCGGTGATATGAGTCCTGAAATTTGCCAGGCCGGCGATGACATCGTACGGAAAATCGACACGTTCGAACCCCAAATGATAGGATCCGGCCACAAGTTTAATTCCCGAGCCAAAAAAGCCCTTCTCGATCACTG
>JANLTE010000423.1:0-1930 GCA_031362785.1 Elusimicrobiota bacterium | reverse complement strand
TAAAAATCAAAATCGATGGATCGGTCCGGCAGCTCTTGGCTTAGTCGGAGTTATATGGTCCATGGGAGACCAATTTCCGTTCTATGAATTTTTATTTAAACACATCGCCCTCGTTCGCCTCTTTCGCTACCCCCCGGTGCTGCTTTACTGGACTATCATTGGAGTCTCCTGTTTGGCCCTTTGGGCCGGGCAAACGATCCATCGATCTGATTTTTTTTCTCCTCAAATTAGAAAATTTGTTCTGCTCAGCTTAGGAATTTGCGTGGCACTCGAGCTTCAAATCTACAGTCAAAACATACTGCCTACGGTTCCCAACAATTTCTACCACTCATTTTTTAAAGCGGTTCAGATGTCGCAAAACGATAGCGGAACAGCTATGATTTCGCCTAAAATAAATTCGACGCGACGCATTCCGGGGGCGACGTCTGACGAAGCTATCATGAAGTTTCGCGCTTTTCTGTTTGACTTAACAAACCTTCCATACCGGATTCGAAGCATCGTCCCTTCCGGAGAACCGTTGGCCCTGTCTTCCTATCAGCGCTTGTATACTCAAGTGGAAGCGGCAGGCTCCATCGATCAGGCGCGCCCCCTACTAAACATGTGGAACGTCACGCGTTTTCTTACGAATGAAACCTTAGATTCAAGCTGGGAACTTGTTGGGTCGGACGCGGATTTGAAAATATACAACAATCCTCAGGCCCTCGGATGGAGCTATGCCTTTGATCAAATAAAAATGAATGAATTGCTCCCCAAAAATTTTGTACGCCCTCAAAAAATAACAGTAAAAAATGATCGATGGATCGCTCGATACGAATCGGAAAAGGACCTATCGTGCGTTTTTGCCATTCCGATATATCCCGGCTGGAAAATTTATGATGTGGCGGGCGGACACGCTGCCGCTTCGCGCCTGGAAACATTCAAAACCCAGAACTATTTCCTTAGCACGACCATTTCAAAAGGATCAAACACAATTTATGCTGTGTATCACTCCTTCAGCGCGGCCTTAGGGCTTATATTATCCATTTGCGGAATAATGTTGTTCGCGGTGTGGTCGCTTAGAAAACTCAAGCTCTATTCAGTAACTCCAGAGGTGCCGGAGCATAATGTCTAGAATTGAAGCGAATTTATTGTTACTTGCCTGCGTCCTATTTTTTCTCCCCTACTTAATGTTTAAGGGGATCATCGGTAACTTTGGAGACATCTACGAGTATGCAGCGCCTTTCCGATTTTTCGCGGCTAGGTCATTGCAGTCCGGGGGCTTGCCGCTTTGGAACCCGTCCATTTTCGCCGGCGCGCCGTTTCAAGCCTCGCCGCAATCCGCCCTCTTTTATCCGCTCACGATTTTGTTTTACGTTTTCAAGCTTACCAGCGCGTTCAATATTTTCTGCATTGCCCACTTTTTTCTAAACGCCATGGGAATGTTTTTGCTGATTCGCAGCTTACAATTTTCAAAAACGGCCGCGCTCTGGACCAGTATATTTTGGGCGTTTTCATTCTATTTTCTCACCAAACCGGCAGCGGGCCACGTCATTCATCTTTCGGGGTACAGCTGGGCGCCCTACGTTTTGATCCTCGGGGTTAAATCCTTAAGCAAGATCCCACTACGAACGCGCTCAACTTTCACGTGTCTCGTGATCGCGATGACCCTTCAATTTTTTTCGGGACACGTTCAAGTCTGGCTTTATACATCCTTGATACTTTACATCCTGATGCTGAAATATTTTTTCCATTCCAGAGCGAACTTCGCTAGACATTTCGCGCTTTCCTTTGGGTTGGCAGCCTGTTTTTCCATGCTGAGCCTCGTTCAGTTGCTTCCTACACTCTCATTAATAAGTCGCTCCACGAGATCCGGGTCGCCATCGCTTTTATCCGAGTCGAACGCCTATCAATTTGCCACCTCTTACTCCATGCGGCCTAAAGATTTAATGAC
>JANLTE010000389.1:0-1746 GCA_031362785.1 Elusimicrobiota bacterium | reverse complement strand
TTGTATGAGCGAAGCGCGACTGCTAGAATGAATGCAGGAAATTTTCCACTGATATGAAGAAAAATGTTGCCACAATAACATTCACAACGCTCAGTTGTTGCCGCTTGGGCATACGTCGCCAAAAATGCTGTGCAACAAATGAGCGTTGTGAATGTTATTGTGGCAACATTTTTCTTCATATCAGTGGAAAATTTCCTGCATTCATTCTAGCAGTCGCGCTTCGCTCATACAAAGATTTTCATGCCTGAACTGTGACAAAATAATTCATCTTTTTTGGCTCGCGAAGGGCACATGAGTTTATCCACTGTTTTCTCAAAAAGTGGATTACTATGTGGATAAAATGCTGATAAGATGGGGATATAGACTGCGTGAGTTGTCGGTAGTTCTCTCTTCGTTAATCTTCCCATGAGTTTCAAAACCTTGCCACATAGAAATTTGCTCGTCACTGCCGTTTTTTCCCTGTCTGCATTTCTCATTGCACTCTACTTCAACATCGACCATCGATCATATTCAGGAGTGGTGGGGGGTCAAACTGCGCAAGTACTCCCTGTCGTCGAGAGTGAGCCCATGGATATCGACAGTGACGCGGATGGTCTCACCGACTGGAAAGAGCGACTCTACGGCTCGAACATTCACGAAGTTGATAGTGACGGAGATGGCACAAACGACGGGGACGAGGTGCGTCTTGGGCGCAACCCGGCACTCGCAAATACCGCACCGAGAGAAAGCGGGGCAACTGATAGACTTGCCTATTTGGAAAACAAAAACCATGCAACATCCACGACGGATATGGCCGGTCTCAAGAAGGAGTTTTTTGAAAAATACCTCGCTGAAGGGAGTAGGGACATCCGTGAAACAACATTTCGCGACTTAATCAAAAAAGTTGATACAAAAAAATTTACGGTTATCAAACATGAAGCACTGGGACTCAGCATTGTCTCCGACAACAGCACTGAGGGGGTAAAAACGTTTGTGAACGCATTTGGCATCATCATGAAAAAGTACTCGGTCAATCCGCTCGGTCGCTCTGAGGATGATATCATCCAGGATGCTATTGCGAAAAAAGATCCGTCAACGCGAAGTGATTTACAGATTATTGCCATTACCTATAAAAATTTCGCACATGACTTACTCCAACTCAAAGTTCCCTCAACACTTGCGAAGGCACAACTGCTCATTGTGAACGGCTATCAAGGAATGGGGGAGGGGCTCCTCGCGCTTGGTAACATCAAGGAGAAGCCTCTCGACGGCGCTGCGGGTTATCAATCATATTTAAAGTCACGACTCGATGTCACGAAAGGATACGCGCTCATTGTCTCGTATGTCGGGAAGGGCAACATCGCATTTGACGCAACTGAACCCGGGTATCCATTCTCGCATCGGATAGGAATGAGCAAGTCACAAACAACTCGCTAGTATGAAAAAATTAACTGCACAACTTTCTCAATGTACTAAACCATGGTTAAGCACGCTTATCGTTGTCAGCGCAATAATGTTTGTTTTTGCAAGCCCGACAATGGTATTTGCACAATCGTATGTCCCCGTGTACGACGAGGATTTGTTTGATGCGTTTGAGCAATATGCCCTCGACCTCAACGATGCACTGACTGGTACTGAAGGCGCGGAAGATTCTTTGCGAGATATTATTGCAGGAGCAGACCCTGGTGGTGTTGCAAAAGAAGATTGTATGGTCGGGGAATCTAATTCAGCTGAAGTCGGTGGAGATAACTTGGTACTTGCATACAC
>JANLTE010000233.1:0-4995 GCA_031362785.1 Elusimicrobiota bacterium | reverse complement strand
GACGCCGGGTTCTTCGACGCGTTAACCCGGATAAAATTAATGGATTTAAATCGATATTTCCGAGAAGCGGTTCTTCGCACGCGGGTCATTCAAACGCCGCAAAAGCGTATTTCAACTTTCGGCGACACGAAGATTAAATATTTCTTCCTTTCGGAAGTGAAGGGGTACAAGGACCGCAGCCGACTGCGGCAAGGCCTCGTTATAGCGGAACGTCCAAAAATTATAACGATTGAAACGATGAGAGAGCGGTTCGCCGGTTTCGATAACGACGCGCGAGAATTTGGCGAGTGGCTGACGCGCCAATACGGAGATTCGCTCCGCGCGCTTGAATATCAATTCAAGAACGAAAAATACTCTTCGAACATCGAGCACACGCCCCTTCAGGAACTCTCGGATGAAATCCAGAAAAGGCTAACGGAGGCCGAGCGCTCCCAGAGCGTCATCGTGCAGGGACCGGCGAATACCTGGCAGATTTCTTTAATGAAATTTATAATAGATGAATGCGGAGCGTCTTTTGGCACCAACGTTCGCGATTTAGAGCAACACGGATTTTTCGACACGCCCGAACAGGCGCAGAAAAAAAAGAAAAAGCAGATCGAAAATTTATTTAAGCAGTGCCGGAAAGAAAAATCGCACATCCCGGTATTGGGCCGGAAACTTCAGGAACTCGGTCTTTTTCAGGAATATCAGGACGATTTCTTTAAACTGTTCAACTGAAGGCCGCGCGCGTTACCTAACGACGTTTAGTTTCACTCCCGCCGATTCTAAAGCCGCATCCCTGGACTCATAATAATCCAAACCCGAATGGTCGAGCACCTCTTCTCCCATTAAAATGCGAAGGGTGTTCTGAAGTTTTAAGTGCTGGATGAAGAGATCGTGTTCCGGTTTCAGGTCCGGACGGCACATGGGGGACTTGAAGTAGAATGAAAGCCATTCCTGAATTCCTGACATTCCCGCTCGTTTCGCCAAATCCAAGAAGAGCACGAGGTCCAGAACAACCGGAGCCGCCAGGATGGAATCGCGGCAGAGGAAGTTGATCTTGATCTGCATGGGAAGCCCGCACCAGCCGAAAATATCGATGTTGTCCCAGCCTTCTTTTTCATCGCCGCGGGGAGGATAATACTCGATCCGGATCTTATGAAATATCTGGCTGTAGAGATCGGGATACAAGCTCGGTTCAAGAATGGCGTCCAGCACCGACGCCTTGCTGACTTCCTTCGTCTTAAACGACCCCGGATCGTCCAGCACTTCGCCGTCGCGGTTACCGAGGATGTTGGTCGAAAACCACCCGTTAATTCCCAGCATCCGGGCGCGAAGTCCCGGAGCGATGATCGTCTTCATGAAGGTCTGGCCCGTTTTAAAATCTTTCCCTGAAATAGGAACTTTGTTTTGTCTGGCCAATTCCACTAGTGCGGGGACGTCGGCCGAAAGGTTGGGCGCGCCATTGGCATAGGGCGTCCCCGTTTGAATCGCCGCATAGGCGTAGATCATAGAAGATGGGATGTCTTTGGAATTCGCTTTTAATCCCCGCTCGAAGGACTCAATCGTTTCGTGAACCTTTTTGGGCTCGTTAAAAACTTCGGTGGACCCGCACCAAACCATCACCGCTCGCTTGAGTCCGTTTTTCTTTTTAAATTGTTCGATGTCCTTCATCAAAAGCTCGGCCAAATGCATTTTAGTCCTGGCTCTTTTCACGTTCGGGCCGTCCAGTTTTTTTACGTAACGCTGATCGAAGACGGCGGGCATCGGGCGGATGGCCTTCATTTCCTTCTTCACTTTCTCGAGCAGAGCTTTGGGCAGCACTCCCGCCTTTATCGCGGTCTCATAGCTGTCATCCTTAAATATGTCCCACCCTCCGAACACGATCTGGTTCATGTCGGCGAGCGGCACGAAATCCTTGATCAGCGGGTGGCGAGGATTAGTCCTTTTGCCGAGGCGGATCCTCTGCATTTGCGTGAGTGAACCGTAGGGTTTGGCCAGGCCCTTTTGATGGAGCAGGCTCCCGGCGATAAAAGTGGTCGCCACCGCTCCCATTCCGGGCAGCAAAACGCCCAGCTTCCCATCGGGGTTTGCGATGTTTTTCGCGAGTTCCGGATAATAAGATGAATTTTCACTCATGGTTTAAAGCCTCCAGGTTAAGCGGTTTTTCTTTTTCCCGCGTTCAAGAATAAAATCGTCAAAAAATAAATAGGCGAACCGACGGCGCCCATCCATAAGAACCAATGCACTTTTCCAAAAAACGCGAGTATGATGACGAGGTAGATGAAATCGCGACGAGCCAAAAAATCAGCGACCTTTTGAATGCCTGAGGGTTGCCTAAAACCGCCGGCGACCGTTGTGAACACGGGGCCCGGATCCTTTTTGCCGCGCATCGTCTTCCAGTATACCAGAGTTGCCGATAACAGCGTCCCGCCTACGGCCACCAGGCCCAGCGCGGGAACCCAGGGAAACATCTCGCGCTTATAAAAACCCAGGGCGATCATGCTGAAAACGGAAGCGTGGACGAGGTTGTCGCCCCAAAAATCCATCAGACCTCCGAACCGGGATTCCAAAAACTTCAGCCGCGCGATTTCACCGTCGCAACCGTCCAAAACGGAGTGCAGCCAAAAAAGCGCCGCTCCCCAAAAATGATACCATTTTTCCGGAGCGATGAAGAGGAACGAGCCGCCGACCCCAATCAAAGAGCTGATCACGGTCATTGCGTTGGGCGAGATCGGGGTATGCACCAAAAACCGCGTGATCGTGAGGGAAATTTTCCTTTCAAAATGCTTCGACATGAAACCTTCCGTGTCTTTGATGAGCCCTCGCAAGAGCCATTGCCTGCAGACCGAGGCATCATCCTTCGTTTTAAAAAAAATCCATTCTTTGCGGGTGATAGACAGCTTCTCCCATTTAAAGCTCGGCTTTATGGATTTCAAAAATTCATCGTAACCGGCTGAGCGGCGCAAAAGTTCGAGGAGCGCTGCCGCGTTTTCGGTTCGGATCGCGACACAGGACTCGAACGCTTCAAATGCCGCCATCCCTTCGGATTTGACCGGATGGTTTTGCAAACGGCTCATCACCGCGTTGGAGAGCAACACGTTTGGGAAATAGATCACCAATCGACCCGGTAGCTGGCTCACTTCTCGCCCATCCGAAAGAAAAATGACCTGATTAAATCCCAGCACTTTAGCCTGGCGCTTGATGCGCTCGCGGAAAGTAAGCCCAAGCAGGTCGACGTCTAACACGGGTGAAGATTTTGCGTAAGGGACCAAAAGGGTCTGGATCATCCAGCACCTCCATTAGAAACCGCAAGCAGCTGGCCGAGCCCGCTCGAGCGCTTGCTTTGCTCGATGAGGTTGAGACAAGTCTTCGCCATTCGAAAATTATTTCCGCGGGTTTGCGCGTCGTTTAACTCGCTCAAAAATTCCTCAGCAACGAAGCCGAACCAATCGGGATGGTGGGATCCAGCGGAAAGGGGGCTATCGAATTTGAAAGTTTCGGAAACTCCGCCGTTTCGGTCCAACTTTAAGGAATCCTCATCCATGTGAAGCGTCCCGAGATCGCCCTCGATGACGCCCCAGTTGCGGCGCAAGCGCGAAGCCCAGGTCAGGAATATTTCCGCGCTCGGAGAAAGGTCGCCATTGCCTTGAAATTCAATTCTAATTTTTGCCGTGTCTTCAACGCCTAAGTCTTCGTACTGGCGGTTTTCCAAAATCGCTTGAACGGATCGGGGCGCTCCGTGCATCCAGCCGAGCACGAGATAAAGCGCGTGCCAGCCGTGGTCAATCAATATTCCGCCGCCGGCCTTAGCGGGATCGAGCCGCCAGTTGCTCTTGTCCGTCGTCACCGCCGGACCGTTCCGCAGCACGAACCAAGCGCAGTGTTTCAGGCGGCCCAGCGCGCCGCTCTGAACGATCTCCGTCATCTTCCGGCAGATGGGCGCAAACTTCCAGTTGTGCACGGTCATCAAGACCTTGCCGGACTTTGCGCAGAGGTCTTCCAAGATTTGAGCGTGACCTTCCGACAAAACGAGCGGCTTTTCGCAGAGCACGTTTAAATTCCTCTCGAGCGCGGACTTGATCAAGGGAAAATGGAGATGGGGCGGCGTGGCGATGTCGACGAAATCGATGGGAGCGTCGCACGACTCGAGGGAGGGGAATACGAGGGCGTCCGGCACGAGATTTTTAAACGCTTCACGCCGCGCGGGATCGGAATCGATCCCAGCGACTATTTTAAATTCAGAATTTTTGAGCCAGGCGGGAAGATGGCCGTTAAGCGCGACGTTGCCCAGACCAACGATCGCGCCGCGGAACATGTTTACTTATAACTTCCTTCTTTTTGGATCAGAGAAAAAACTTCTTCAAAAATCGCGACCGCTTCCATGGCGACTTTTTCGGAGATGTTCAGCGGAGGGATAATGCGGATAGGGTTTCCATAGGCCATCGACAAAAGTCCCCGTTTCAGACATTCGAGGAAAATTCGATGCGAAACCGTTTTATCGATCGGCTCTTTTGATATTTTGTCTTTTACGAGCTCGATCCCGATCATGAGGCCGCGGCCGCGAACCTCGCCAACGAATTCAAATTGGTCTTCAAACTTTTTAAGTTTAGAGAGCATCGCTTCGCCGACTTTGCGGGAATTTTCGACCAACTTTTCTTTGACGATGATCTCGAGCGCTGCCAGGCCCGCCGCGGAGCCTAGAGGATTGCCGCCGTAACTAGATGAACTTCCGGAAGGGTTTCCAAAGGGCTTCTGCGAACAATGCCGGTCGGATGAAACGACTCCGCTCAACGGGAATCCGCCGCCGATGCCTTTTCCGACAGTCAAGATATCCGGTTCAAAGGGATCGTGCTCAAAACCCCACATTTTGCCCGTGCGTCCGAATCCGGTCTGCATTTCGTCTGAAATTTAAAGCGCGTCGAACTCCTTCGCGATAGACTTAACGGCCGGTATGAATTCGGGAGGAGGCACGACGTTTCCTGCCGTTCCTTGAACCGGCTCAATGATGATGGC